>NZ_VUOI01000021.1:0-85529 GCF_015390205.1 Azospirillum sp. INR13 | reverse complement strand
GCGTGTCGGCGCACAGCACGAACAGCGCCTTGTCCAAGAACCACCCATCGGACAGCGCACTGCCGTCCCCTTCGCCGCCCCCGCCGCCTTCTGCGGAGGAGAAGGCGGCGAGGTCGAGCGCACGGTGCAGCACGCCGAAGCTGGGACGCCGCACGGCATCGAGCACATGGACCGGAGCCGCGCCGCGCCCCGCCCCACCACATCGCGCCGCAGCCAGCGCCGATGCTCGTCATGCGCGTCGAGGATGAGGCGGCGGACCCGGTCGAAATCCTTCACATGGTGCTTGACGTCGCCACAGGTCACCTCGCGCGCGTCCTTGTGATGGAGACCCGGTTCAGCAGGTCGCGGAAGGTGCTGCCCGACCGCAACGCGGGCTCGGCGAGCAGGGCGTCGAACGCCGCGCCCGACAACCCCTCGGCCGTGCGCGACTGCCGCTTCAGCTCGTCGAGCAGTTCGCCCAGCGCCAGCTTGCGCGGCTGGGCATAGGCGGGCCGGTCGAAGAGGTCGGAAATCCGCGCCTCGATGAAGATGCGGAACTCGTTGGCATAATCCCGCGCCGCGCCGTGCGCGTCGTCGTCCTCTTCGAAGGCCTTGCTTGCGGTCGAGATCGGCGACCGAGGGGGCCAGCTGCGTGCATGGGCGCTTGGCGTTGCGGGCATGCACCGACCGGTGGTCGAGGTCCACGCGGCAGCGGCGGCTGCCGCACACCTCCAGGGCGAAGCGGCTGTCGTGGGTGGAAACCAGCAGCGTCGCGCCGACTCCCAGCAGATGGCCCAAGCCGTCCGCAAGGAGGTGCCGGTTGTTCGGGTCGAGCAATTCCTGCGGGTCGTCGAGCACCAGCAGCGACAGCCCGCCGCGCGCGTCGCGCACATGTTTCCAGAAGGCGATCAGGAAGGCCGTGAGGTAGGCGCGGACGCGGTGCATGACGGTACGGTGGCGGAACACCGGCAGGACCTCCGGGCTTCCCTGCTGCGGCGCCTGTATCCGGAACAGCTGCCAGCGGATCAGCTTGTCGACCATCTGGCGGGAAAGCGGGCACGGGATTATATCGGCCGCTACAGCACGGACTGCCCATCGAGATCAAACGGCAGATGCACGATGCGCTGTGGACGGCGGCGGAAGGGCAGTTTCAGCGGCTTCTACACGGCCGATCCGCTGGCGGGCGGACGTGGCGTGTATCTTGTGTTCTGGTTCGGCGCCACGGCTCGCCGCCACCGGCATCGGCGGGGGAGTTGAAGACGGCGCTCGTGAACCGGCTGACGGGCAGTGCGCGCGAGTTGCTGTCGGTGGTGGTGATCGACGCAGCGCCGGATTCTGCGCTTGAGCACCCGTGATCCGGCGGGATGTCCCCGGCCTCCGGTGCTGCGAAGGGGCCGCCGAACAGTGACAGCGGGCGGAGGTACTGCCACCCGAAGCGTAGAACGGGCCGTTCCCGGCGCACACGAGCGAGTTCGGCAATGCCGCCTATAGACGGGGGGATCGGGCTCGGCGTGAAGGTTTTTGAGGACGACGTTCGATTCTTGAAGTTTTTCGCGGAATCGTGAAGATTTCCGCAGCCGGCCGGCCAGCCGCGAAGCCTTTTGCGATCCCAGGAACCCAACATGCCAGACACCCTGCGCGAAGGCGAGCGCTACACCGGCCTCATGGGGCTCGTCGCCCGCTTCGATCTGCCGGTGCCCAAGCCGAGCGTCATCTCCATCGTCGGCAGCGGTCAGCGACGGCAGGTCGTCGAGGCGCACCGCACCATCGAGCGCTACCTTGCGTCCTACGACTACGGCGACACGCCGGAGATGGATCTGAAGTTCGCCCTCCGCTACGAACCGATGGACCTCGCGATTCTGCGGCCGGCCTTCGAGAGCATGGCGACGGCGGACCTGGAGGCGTGGATCCGCAGCGAGCCGAACGGGACCTTCGCCCGGCGCGCCTGGTTCTTCCACGAGTGGCTCACCGGCGTGCAGCTCGATCTCCCCGACGCCGGCGCCGTCGGCTATACGCCCGCGCTGCTGCCGGACAAGCACATCGTGCTGCCGGGCGAACCGTCGCGGCGCCACCGCGTCACCGACAACCTGCTCGGCACCCCCGCCCTCTGCCCGGTGATCCGCCGAACGCCGCAGATCGAGGCGCTGCTCCGGTCGGGCATCCGGGAGGAGGCCGCAGCTCTGGTCCGCGGCTGCGACCCGCAGATCCTGGCCCGCGCGATCACCTATCTCTACACCAAGGAAACCAAGGAGACCTTCGCCATCGAGGGGGAAACCGCTAGCGGCACGAAGGCAGAGCGCTTCATCGCGGCATTGCGGTCGGTCCGCGACTTCGATCCGGCCAGCGAGAAGGACCAGACCCGGCTGCAGAACGTCATCGTCGACCGCCGCTATGCGGCGGCAGGATGGCGCGACTTCCAGAACTTCGTCGGCGAATCCTCGACCGGGCACCGGGAGATCATCCACTTCATCTGCCCCAAGCCTGAAGACGTGCGCTCCCTCATGGCAGGTTTCGCGGGGCTGGTTGCGCGGCTGAAGGGGGCCGGGATCGACCCTGTCCTGGCGGCAGCCGCGATTGCCTTCGCCTTCGTGTTCATCCACCCGTTCGAAGACGGCAACGGGCGCATCCATCGCTACCTGATCCACCACACGCTGGACGAGGCGGGCTTCACCCCGCCGGGTATCCTGTTCCCGGTCTCGGCCGCCATCGTGCGCGACCAGGCGGCCTACGACGCGGCGCTGGAGCGCTTCTCACGCGCGATCGCACCGCACATCGACTGGGCATGGGAGGCCGGTGCGTCCGAGGACGGCCCGGCCATCGCCGTCCGGAACCGGACCGACCACCTCTACCGCTACTTTCGATGCCACCCCGCAGGCCGAGTACCTGTACGGCTGTGTCATCGACACCGTGCGGCGCGACCTCAAGGAGGAGGTCCTCTTCGTCGAGGTCTTCGACCGCGCGATGCAGGGGTGATGGACCGCATCGACATGCCGAACCGGAAGGCGGCGCAGCTGGTGCGGCTGGTGATGCAGAACAACCGGGTCGGCAAGGAGAAGCGGCTCAAGCTGTTCTCAGAGCTGTCGGATGCCGAGATCGACGATCTGGAGCGGATCGTGCACGCCGCTGGCGCGCCACCCTCCGGCGAGGACGATGTCTGATCGCCGATAGGCCGTGAACCAAGCGCCGAAGTCCGGAGCGCGATCCCGGTATTCGTCGCCGCATTCCCTGCATTTCCACCAGCTGCCCACCCGGCCCACACGGCTTCACGCCGGTGCCGTCGACCAGCAACTCCACCGCCTCTGCCGAGGAGGCGGGCGCGACCGGACGGCAGCCCGCAAGGTCGCGCCCGCCGTGGTCCGCATTTCCATTCCCCGGCGCGCAACAGCCTCCGGCATGGACCGGACCGTCCGGTTGCCACGCGCCCCGAAGTCCCGCGCAACACTCCGCCCTGTTGCGATGCCCATAGCGTCACAAAGGGACGTGATGGCGGCGCCACGCGTTGCCTTTCAACAGCATGGGGAGCTCAGCAGCCGGTAAAGCGGAGATCGGAAGACGTCGTCATCCCCCTCGAAACTTCACCCTCATCCGCTCCGGCAACCCGTCCGACAGCAAATAGACCGTAAAGTCGCACCAACTCCGTGGGGAAGGTCCAAAGGGTGTGGGGAAGTTCCAACCTCTTCCCCGATTCGCGCTTCTATGAGCACAGCCGCCGTTACGAATCGCCGTTCTCCCGGCCGAACGGCATTGGACCTTCCCCACGCTGGTTTGGAGCTTCCCCACGCGACTCGGCGTTATCCCTTGGACCTTCCCCGCACATTACAAATAGAGTCTCAATTAGCTTACCAATTAGCTTGCGTGGGGAAGTTCCAAGTGGAAACTCCAACGGCATCGTGGTTCCGTTGGGAAGGATAGGTGGAGGCTCGGCATGACACAGGTTCACAAGCTGATCGTCCAACACGGCCGTGAGGCTGCTCGCCGCATGATCAGCGAGCAAGAAATCCCGTATTTCAACATCGCCGCCAATATCCTGGAAGAGGAAAGCAACGAAGTCGGAATCACCTACTCCGGCTTCTGTTTGACCGCCCTGCCCCACCGCCGTCTGGATGACGAACAGAACTGGGTTCGCAGCAACGGCAATCTATCGCTTCTGATCAAGCCCGGCGAGACCAAAAAGGTTCCGAACCCGCGTACGGCCGACGATTACCGAAAGATCGGCGTTCCATATGGCTCGAAGGCACGCCTGATCCTGCTGTACCTCCAGACCCAAGCCGTCCGGACGAATTCGCCCGTGGTCGAGCTCGGCCGCTCCATGAACCAATGGCTGGACAGGATGGGCGTCGCGGTTGGTGGAAAGACCTACACCGAGGTCCGGAACCAAGCCGAGCGGATCTCGCGCTGTACCCTGACCTTCGACTGGTGCGATGGCCAGACCGAGGGCTTCCGGAACGGTTCCTTCGTCGAAGGTGGAATCAGGCTGCGCGGCCTTGACCAGCAAGGCGATCTCTGGGACGACCGCGTGTCACTATCCGAAGCGTTTTTCCGCCTGTTGAAGGAGCATCCAGTCCCGGTCTGGGAACCCGCCATCCGCCACATTGCCGGTAAAAGCATGGCCTTCGACATCTATGTCTGGCTGGCCTATCGCCTTCATGTGCTCGAAAAAGCGAAGCCGGTGAGCTGGAAGGCTGTGTTCGACCAATTCGGGACCGGTGCAACGCTTCGCTACTTCAAACCCGAATTCCGGACCGCTCTGGCCTATGCGCTGTCGGTCTACCCGGAAGCAAAGGTCATTGAAGACGAAGAGGGGAGGGGCCTCGTCCTGCACCCCTCCCCTCCCCCGATTCCCGAACGGCTCATCGGCCGGTGACCGTGGGGAAATTCCAATAGACGGTTGGAACTTCCCCACACCCGTTGACACCCTCCCCTTCCGTCTCCCATCCTCCGGCTGAATTGTGGAGGCTGCGGTGAAAATCTTGTTGGTGCTGAACGGCAAGGGTGGCGTCGGGAAGACAACGACTGCCCGCAACATGGCTGCCGCAGCGGCGGCGGCCGGGCTTCGTGTGGCAACCCTGGATACCGATCCCCAGGGCACGCTGACCCGCTGGTGGCAGAAGCGGCCCGAGAACGCGCCTACCATTGACCATTACCAAGACTCACTTGCCGAAATGTCGGATCCGGTCGAGCCGCTGGACGGCATCGACCTGCTGGTGATTGACACTCCAACCGCGATCGAGATGACGGCGATCCGTCCCAATGCCGAAAAGCTGATCGACCAGGCCGACCTGATCCTGACACCTCTCCAGGCGACCCCCGAGGATCTGGAGTCCGTTCGCGGCACGCTCACACTCATCCGCTCACGGGGGAAGGCGGCCACCTTTGTCCTCAACAAGGTAAAGCCCAGGGTCAAGGAGGTTACCGATGCACGGCGTGGTCTTGCCGGAGGTGGCGAAGTCGCGCCTGTGGACCTTCCGGACTTGGCGGAGGTCTACCGCAGCTATGCCGCTGGCCTCGGCGTCGTCGAAGTGACCGGAGCCAAGTCGGTGGAGGATTTCGTGGCGCTCTGGCAGTACGTCGCATCCAAGCTGGGGTTCAAGTCATGAGGAAGGCCACCAAGACGGCCGTGTCGGACATCCGGTTCGATGATATTCAGGCCCCTGCGCTTGTCCCGGCAGGAGCCGTCAAAACTCTAGCCGGCGAGAGTTTTGAAGACGCCATCAACCGCCTCCTGGAAGAGAGCCGGGAGCGGTTCGTCCTGGTCGGCGAGGTTCTTCTCGACTGGAAAGCGAGCGTACCGCATGGGAATTTCGTGAAGCTCATCAACGAGAAGATCAAGACCGGTGCCTTGCGCAACCTCAGTTACCAGAGCGCCAACCGGTACATGACGGTGGCCGCTGCGTTGCGCAACGGCTTTGTCGGGCCGAACGAACTCCCGAAGGAATCGGAAGCCGCATATCTGCTGACCTCCCTCAAAGAGGATGAGCTGAAGGTCGCCAAGCAGGAAGGGCTTGTTCGGCCGACGGTGCGAAAGGCCGAACTGACGGCTTTCCGTAAGCGCCTGCGAGCGCCCTCCCCTGCCCCGTCCACAGACCGTCGTGCCGAGTTGTTGCGGGAAATCGAACGGGCGAAGGATGAGAAGCGGCGCTGGGCCGAAAGGCTTGCGGAGTTGGAAGCCGAACTCGCCGCCTTGTCCTGAGCCGCCACGCGGTCACCCCCCTCCCCTGTCGCGACATTCCCGGGGGCGCTGGCAAAGGCTTGGCGCTGGGCGTGATACGTCATACCGGCCTGACTGGGCAGGCCGATGCAGACAAAGTCGTCGCCCTCTCCTTTCGAGGTGAATTGCTTTCATCGAAAGCGGGGCGATGGTCACGGATGTCGGGCGACACATGAAACTGCCTCCCCTGGCAATCAACTGGCGCCGGGGCAGTGCCGCCCCCGTCCACCGGTCCCATGCCCGCTCCTGCCTCGCGGGCGACGCCCTGGCTTAGGGTATGAGGTCGAGTAGGTTAGCCGGCCCGGTGTGGCTGAGCGGAACCGCCACGAACAGCCGTCAGCATGGCCGAGCGCGCGGCACACACCTATTCCAGTTGCTTCGCTGCCATATGGTGTTCCAGCCTGTTTGGGCGGTGCTGGTGATGTGGTTCATCCGCTGCTCGATCCGTTAGACAGCACTGCCGATACGAGCCGACATTTGAACTACAGCTCCTTTCGGACGGCGCGCCCGGCCATAGCGACTTGCGACCGAGTTGAATCGGGCTCTTTTTGTGGGATTTTCTCGCGCGTTGAAATCGACGCGTCCATGAGGATCGATTGACCTTCCCGGGGCCGGAGATGACGGGCCCATATTCCCAGGATCTCAGAGATCGCGTTGCCGCGGTGGTGTCGGGCGGTTGCTCGGCGCCCGCGGCGGCATCCCGGTTCAGCATCAGCGTCGGCACGGCGACCCGCTGGGCCAAGCGCTTGAACACGCAGCGGCATGCCCAGGCATGGTCGATGGGTGGCGACCATCGCTTGTGCCTGAACGATCACCGTGAGGCGGTGCTGACGTTGCCCGCCCACCATCCCGACCCGACGCTGGAGGAGATCCGCTCCGAACTGAGCGCCCGACATGGCGTGAGCGTCAGCCTCGGCACGGAGTGGTGCTTCCTCAAGGCCCAGAACCTCACGCTCAAAAAAAGCCGGCACGCCACCGAACAGCAGCGTGATGACATTGTCGAGGCCCGACGCGCCTTCATCCGCCGTCAGCCGACCCTCGATCCCGAGCGGTTGGTGTTCCTCGACGAGACCTGGGCCAGCACCAACATGACCCGGCGCCACGGCCACTGCGCACGCGGCTTGCGCCTTCTGGCCCCCGTCCCGCATTGGCATTGGAAGACGACCACGCTGATCGCCGGACTGCGCGCCACCGGCATCGTCGCCCCCTATGTGCTCGACGGACCGATCAACGCCACCGCCTTCCGCGCCTACGTCGAGCAGGTTCTGAGCCCGACGCTGCAAAGCAGCGATATCCTCATCCTCGACAACCCCTCCGGCCACAAGGTGGCCGGCGTCCGGGAAGCCATCGAGGCGCGGGGCGCGCGTGTCCTCCACCTGTCGCCCTACAGCCCCGACCTCAACCCCATCGAGCAAGCCTTCGCCAAGCTCAAGACATTGCTGCGAAAGGCCGAAGAGCGTACCCGTGACGAGCTCTGAAGCGCCATCGGACGCATCATCGACCTATACAAGCCAGACGAGTGCCGGAACCTCT
This sequence comes from Azospirillum sp. INR13, assembly GCF_015390205.1. NCBI lineage: Bacteria > Pseudomonadati > Pseudomonadota > Alphaproteobacteria > Rhodospirillales > Azospirillaceae > Azospirillum > Azospirillum sp. INR13. Next base: position 77,809 of record NZ_VUOI01000021.1, on the reverse strand, counting down.
TCAAAAAATGCCGGATATTCATCCTGATCGGAAAACGCTCCAGGAGAGGGCGATCGACTGCTTCCACCACAGGATTGATGGGATTGAGTTTCAATCCATGCCCTCACGGGGAGAGCGACGGGAGTGTTCTGCGCCGTGAGCGATGGCGTGCTGTTTCAATCCACGCCCTCGCGGGGAGGGCGACGCCGATGGGTTGGACGTGGCCGTCGTACTCAGCAAGTTTCAATCCACGCCCTCGCGGGGAGGGCGACGGGTCGTCCGTAAGCGCGAATATCGCCTTCGCACCTGTTTCAATCCACGCCCTCGCGGGGAGGGCGACGTCTCCGACCTCTGGCAGCGGGCCAATCCGCCGCAATGAGAGTTTCAATCCACGCCCTCGCGGGAGGGCGACGCCGCCTGCTACGCCGATGCGCTGAGCGCCGGAAGGGTTTCAATCCACGCCCTCGCGGGGAGGGCGACCACCCCGCGCCTGCCCATCGCTGACAAGTACCCGTTTCAATCCACGCCCTCGCGGGGAGGGCGACTCGTCGTGGCGGTCGACCCCGCCGTCTCGGCAGAGTTTCAATCCACGCCCTCGCGGGGAGGGCGACTCGCGACGGACGATGGCGATGATCTCGGAGCCGACAGGTTTCAATCCACGCCCTCGCGGGGAGGGCGACTCAGCCGCCGCCAAACGGCTGAAAGACATGGAAGTTTCAATCCACGCCCTCGCGGGGAGGGCGACCCGGCTGGCGTCCGTGCGGCATCACCAAGCACCGGTTTCAATCCACGCCCTCGCGGGGAGGGCGACACGAGCCCAGCCGGCGGGCCGATGAGAGCGAGGAAGTTTCAATCCACGCCCTCGCGGGGAGGGCGACCGCCCTCCAGCCCCAGGAGGAGACCGATGAGCGCTGTTTCAATCCACGCCCTCGCGGGGAGGGCGACAGCTGCAGCAAGCCGGCGTCCATCAGACCTCCAACGGGTTTCAATCCACGCCCTCGCGGGGAGGGCGACGTGGCGACGCTGGGCGGGGTGACGGACGCGGCGAAGTTTCAATCCACGCCCTCGCGGGGAGGGCGACACCGCAGGTGCCGATCAGGCCCAGGCAGGCGCGTTTCAATCCACGCCCTCGCGGGGAGGGCGACCCGGCCCGGATGCCGTCGTCACGCTCCTTGCGTGTTTCAATCCACGCCCTCGCGGGGAGGGCGACGGCGTTGAGGACGATGGCTTCAAGCGGGGTCATTGTTTCAATCCACGCCCTCGCGGGGAGGGCGACCGGCACAGGTCGCAGTAAGCCGGCGACAGGCCATGTTTCAATCCACGCCCTCGCGGGGAGGGCGACGCCTTGTCCATCTTTCTCAGACGGATGATTTGCCGTTTCAATCCACGCCCTCGCGGGGAGGGCGACAGATCGTGGTGGACGCGGCAACGGTTGAGCATCTGGTTTCAATCCACGCCCTCGCGGGGAGGGCGACATCTGCATGACTATGTGGTTGATCGGCGGTCGCAGGTTTCAATCCACGCCCTCGCGGGGAGGGCGACCGGTACGTGTCTGCGAGGGGATAGGTCACAGCATGTTTCAATCCACGCCCTCGCGGGGAGGGCGACCTGTGTCCCGCCCGCGCTTCCGAACCATGACCGGTTTCAATCCACGCCCTCGCGGGGAGGGCGACATGACCGCCCCCACACACAGAGGACGACACCAGCGTGTTTCAATCCACGCCCTCGCGGGGAGGGCGACCCGGCGAACACGGCGCCGCCGGCGCGGAGGGCGTTGTTTCAATCCACGCCCTCGCGGGGAGGGCGACTTGCTTGCCATCCTCCCCGCCGTCGCTGGGGCCTGTTTCAATCCACGCCCTCGCGGGGAGGGCGACCTGCCGGTGACGAGGAGCTGCGCGACGCTCAGGCCGTTTCAATCCACGCCCTCGCGGGGAGGGCGACCGCCGCGCGCCGGGCGATGCTGCAGCTCGAGATTGTTTCAATCCACGCCCTCGCGGGGAGGGCGACGGGCAGCGCATCGTGCGGATCCTCGGCCAGGACAAGTTTCAATCCACGCCCTCGCGGGGAGGGCGACGGGCAGCGCATCGTGCGGATCCTCGGCCAGGACAAGTTTCAATCCACGCCCTCGCGGGGAGGGCGACCGGCAGGGCAGCGTGCCGGTTTGGGCATTGTCAAAGTTTCAATCCACGCCCTCGCGGGGAGGGCGACCCGTCAGCACGGCGTGAGCCACACGGCCATCAACAAGTTTCAATCCACGCCCTCGCGGGGAGGGCGACCCGTCCAGCAGCTGCAACAGGCGCTGGAGCAGATGTTTCAATCCACGCCCTCGCGGGGAGGGCGACGCCGGGATGGCGCCGTTCACGATGGTCTCAGCCTGGTTTCAATCCACGCCCTCGCGGGGAGGGCGACCATTGTCGTTGGCCGCAGTGTCCTTGACCTTGGTGTTTCAATCCACGCCCTCGCGGGGAGGGCGACCGCCAGAGCTTAAGCTTTTGTAGTTCAACGGAGAATAGGCTCCATTGCGCGAACCCGCTTTCTCGACGCCAAGCAGACGGCGGAAAAACTACCATGTGATGTTCAATGCGTTGATGTCCCTGTGTCTGTTGGCCGTGCGAACCTTCAAGCATATCCATGGGAGCTTGGGGTTCGCGCAACTGCGAGAGCGCTGGTAGGGTGGAGGGCCACCATCGCGCGAGGATGTCATGGATTGCTACGCCCATACCCTGCCTGATCGGCCCAAGGCGGAATGGGAGCCGTTGTGCAAGCATCTGGAACTCGTCGCCCGGATCGCACACAGCTTCGGTGCCCACTTGCTGGCGGACGGATCGGCCGCCGCCTTCGCGAGGGCGCTGGGCCTGCTGCACGATGCCGGCAAATATGCTCAAGCCTTTCAAGAGTACCTGTCAATGCCCAACGGCAGGCGGGGGCAGGTGGACCATTCCACCGCCGGGGCCGTCTACGCTCTGGAACGGTACAAGGATCATGCCGGCTGGATGCTGGCCTACGCGGTGGCCGTCACCATGCCGGGCTTCCTGACGGTGGGGGAGGGGAGAGGAGCGGCCTGAAAGGGCGGATCGCCGAATCGCTCTCCGCGACGGCGGCGCGGGCGGGGTTCACGGCAGAGGTCGCGCCGTTGTTGCCGGACAGCCTGCCGCCGGTGACGTTCGGCAACGGATTCCAGGCGTCGCTGTTCGTGCGCATGCTGTTTTCCTGTCTGACCGATGCCGACGCGCTGGCGACCGAAGCCTTTTCCGATCCGGATATGGCGGCGGAGCGGGGCCACGCCCGGATCCGGACGCGCTGGCGGCGGCGCTCGACCGCTATCTGGCGGAGATGATGGCTAAGGCCGAAAGCCGTAGCCCCGTCAACCCCATCCGGAAGGAGGTGCTGGACCGCTGCCGCTCCGCCGCCCTGATGCCGCCGGGGGTATTTTCCCTGGCCGTGCCGACGGGCGGCGGAAAGACGCTGTCCTCGCTCGCCTTCGGCTTGGCCCACCTGCGGCACCACCGGGAACATGGAATGCGGCGGGTGATCTACGTGATTCCCTATCTGAGCATCATCGAGCAGACCGGCCAGGAGTTCCGCGACCGGGTCTTCGTCGGCCTGCCCGGTGCGGTGGTGGAGCATCATTGCGCCTACCGCCCGCCCCAGGACGCGAAGGGCCGGGAGGCGGAGGAGGGCAGCGGTCCCGACCGGCACAAGCTGGCGGCGGAGAATTGGGACGCACCAATCGTCGTCACCACGGCGGTGCAGTTCTTCGAATCCTTTTTCGCCGGCCGGCCGTCGCGCTGCCGCAAGCTGCACAATGTCGCCGGCTCTGTGATCGTGCTGGACGAGGCGCAACTGCTGCCGGTGCCGCACCTGCGCCCGTGCCTGGCCGTGCTGCGCGAGTTGGTGGAGCGCTATCGCTGCACGGTTCTGCTGTGCACGGCGACGCAGCCGGCGCTCGGCAAGGACCGGCCGCTGGACTTCGGGCTTCCCGACATCATGCCCATCGTGCCGGAGCCGGAGCGCCTGCACCATGCCATGAGGCGTGTCCGCGTGGAGCATGTCGGCCCCCTCGACGACGAGGCGCTGGCCGACCGTCTTTCCGAAGCGCCACAGGCGCTGTGCGTGGTGGACACCCGGCCGCATGCCGCCGACCTGTTCCTGCTGCTGAAAGGCCGGAAGGTGGAGGGGCTGCGCCATCTGTCCGCCGCCATGTGCGCCGAACACCGCACCACGGTGCTGGACGCCATCCGCGACGACCTGAAGCATGGAAGGCCGTGCCGGGTCGTTTCCACCCAGCTTGTCGAAGCCGGGGTGGATGTCAGCTTTCCGCTGGTGCTGCGGGCGATGGCCGGACTCGATTCGGTGGCCCAGAGCGCCGGGCGCTGCAACCGGCATGGCGAACTGGGGGAGGGCGCGCTGGGCACCGTGCTGGTGTTCGAGACGGAGCGCGCCTTGAAGCTGGCCGACCTGAACCGCCGCCGCGACAAGGCGCGCGAGGTGCTTTATGGCCGCGACTGGGACGATGCACTGGATCCGGCGGTGCTGGAGTCCTACTTCCGTGCCCTCTACGCCACGGGGCGGAGGGGCCGGAGCAACGACGGCAGCGATCCCTTCGACGTCTGCGGAGCCTGGGCGGCCTTCGATGGGGCAGGGCGGATGGATGCCTTGCCTTTCCGGGAGGTGGCTGAGCGATTCCGGCTGATCGACGACGACCAGATGGCGGTGATCACGCCCCGGACGGACGAGGCCCGTGGCTGGGCCGCCGCCCTGCGCACGGCGGAGCGTCCCGCGGCGCTGGCCCGCAAGCTGCAACGCCACACGGTGTCGGCCCCCCGGTCGAGGGCGCTGCGTCTGCTGGCGGCAGGAACGCTGCAGGCGGTGGGGCCGGACAAGCAGTTCCTCGTGCTTGCGGACGGAGATGCGTACGACGACGACCTTGGATTGAGGGCGCGCGATCCAAGGGATCGGACTGACGATGAGAATATCGTGTGAGTTATTTCCAACGGGAATCCATATTGCGGCTTGCTGTATGCGGGCGATAACGACAAAATTAGAGGCGGAGCTTTGGCCATAGATAATGCTCCATGGAACTTTATATGAAGGTTGTCCGACTCCGATTTAGATCGGGATCGGTGGATTGAAACATGTACAGAAAACAGGGGGCAGTTATCTCGAATTGTTCCCCCGGCTTACGCTGGGGGGATTTTAAGGAGACGCGCCATGGTACCCGACACTCAAGCCAGAAATACCAGCGGTGAACAGAATAACATAGCTCATCTCGTCAATGTTACGGTTAACGTAAACGTAATACAGTCTCCGGATCCGAGAAAAATCGGGCGGATACAAAGTGTTGCTGACACTATTGCAAAAATTCTGAAGAGGCATATTAGGCCTGATGATGGAGATTCGTGATTCTGCCAAACGAATCCCTGCGCTTTGACGACGATTATCGGTCGTCATCCCCGCGGAGGCGGGGATCCAAGGTTTTCAATGCAAACCGTTTGTAGTGGCCCTATTCCCGTCTTCGCGGATTTGACGGCCGAGGGAAGCGCGCGATGAGGTCCGATGCGACATAGTTCAAACTTACTGCCTCTCTCAACGAGTCCCCGATTTCATCACAAGCTCCTTGTAGGGAATGAAGACTCACAAAACGTCACGACCTGATCCGACAGAGTCCGATGCCAACCTGAAGCGCCTCCCAACAAGGCCTTCCCCAAACTAGCAAGGTCCAAGTGCTCATGCCGCCCCATCTCCCCTGCGGCATTTTCTCCGCTCGGTTGACATGTCCTGATTGCACGTCCAATCCTTGATTGTCCCTTGCAGCGCCAGGGTGAGCAGAACCATGTCCCAAGGCATCCGAGTTCACGTCTGGGGCGAGCGCGCCCTGTTTTCCCGTCCGGAGATGAAGGCGGAGCGCGTGTCCTACGACGTCATCACCCCGTCCGCCGCGCGCGGGGTGCTGGAGGCGATCCATTGGAAACCGGCGATCCGCTGGGTCATCGACCGCATCCATGTGCTGAAGCCGATCCGCTTCGACACCATCCGGCGCAACGAGGTGGGGTCCAAGGCATCCTACGCCACCGCGCGCCAGGGCATGGCGGGCGGCGTAGCCCCGGCGCTGTATGCCGAGGAGGAGCGGCAGCAGCGGGCCAGCGTCCTGCTGCGCAATGTCGGCTATGTCATCGACGCGCATTTCGAGATGACGGCCAAGGCAGGCGCGGCGGACAATCCCGGCAAGCATGCGGAAATGGCCCGTCGCCGGATTGCGCGCGGCCAGTGCATCTGGCAGCCTTGCCTCGGCTGCCGCGAGTTTCCCGCCTGGTTCGCGCCGGTCGACGGCGTGCCCGAAATCGCGGAGGAGCTGCGCGGCACGCGCGACCTGGGCTGGATGTTGCACGACATCGAACATGACGAAAGTTCATCGATCAATGGTCGGCACCGCTGCACGGATCAATGTTTGCCGCATTTCTTCCGCGCCACCTTGGTGGACGGGGTGATCGAGGTGCCGCCCCTCCACCGCGCCGGGGGCGGGCGATGATCGTCAGCGAACTGTTCCGCTATTACGAGCGGCTGTACGAATCCGGCGAGCTGCCGCCCTTCGGTTATTCCTTTGAGAAGGTCACGGGCTGCGTCGTGCTGCATCCCGATGGCCGCGTCTATCGGGTCATGGAGGAACGGGAGGATGTGAAAGCCGGTAAGAAAATCGTCAAACGCCCCGTGCTGATGGCGGTGCCGCAACCGCCGCCCGGGCGCACATCCGGCATCAAAGCTGGGTTTCTTTATGACAATGCAGCGTATCTGTTTGGCAGTGCCGCGGAGGCGAAGAAAGCTGATCGCGCGCAGCAGCTGTTCGCGGCGGAGTGGGAGCAGCACACAAAAATCCTATCCGGAATCGAAAATCCAGCAGCCAAGGCGGTTCTGAATTTCTTCCGTACATGGGAGGCGGGAACTGTTCCTGACGATGCCGATCCGGAAATCCTTGCAGGCTTCCTGGTATTCCGCCTGATCCACGAAACGGACTACGTGCACGATGTGCCGGAGATTCGCGCCGCCTGGGATCACTACATGCTCGAGAGGGAGAAGGGCGCCGGCTTGGGACAGTGCCTTGTCACCGGTGAGGAGGCGCAACCCATCGCCGGTTCCCACCCGGTCATTAAGAATGTACCGGGAGCACAGTCGAGCGGCGCTTATCTGGTTTCCTTTACGCCGGATGCCTGGAAATCCTATGGAAAGGAGGGCAATGACAACGCCCCGATGTCCACGCGGGTGGCGCACGGCTACACGGCGGTGCTGAACCATCTGCTGGCCCAGCGGGGCAAGCGTCACATCGTCATCGGCGAGGTCTCCGTCCTGTTCTGGACCGACCGGCCCACCCGGTTCGAGGCGGATGTCGGCCTCGTCTTCGGCCGGCCGGAGGAGAAATCGGAGGACAAGGATCTCGTCCGCGAGATCGGTGCGGCGCTCGACCGGCTGGCGAAGGGCCGCGACGGGCTGTTCCCGGAGGAGGTCGGGGCGCGCTTCTTCGTGCTCGGCCTGTCGGGCAACGCCGCGCGGCTGGCGGTGCGCTTCTGGGTGGCCGACGGGCTGGGCGCCATGGCCGACCGGCTGGCGCAACATTTCCGCGACCTGGACCTGATCACTCAGTGGGACAACCAGCCGCGCCGTCCCACCGTCTGGGCGCTCGCCAACGAAACCAAGGCCAAGTACCGGCGCGACGGCGAATACGCCCGGCCGATCCGAACGACCCGCGGGCTGGCCAAGCTGCAGGGCGACCTGCTGCGCGCGGTGCTGGGCGGCGGGGCGTATCCGGCCAGCCTGCTGGCCGTCCTGCTCGACCGCATCCGCGCCGACCACACGATCAACCACCCGCGCATGGCGCTGCTGAAGGCGGTGCTGGTGCGCCGCCGGCGGCTCGCCGGCCTCGGGCAAGAGGGGGATAGCCTCGTGAGCCTCGATCCGACCCGCACCGACCCCGGCTATCGGCTGGGCCGCCTGTTCGCGGTGCTGGAACGCATCCAGCAGGCCGCCGCCGATGGGCGCGACCTGAACGCCACCATCCGCGACAAGCACATCGGCGCCGCGTCCTCCACGCCGCGCGCCGCCTTCCCGTTCCTGCTGGATCTGGCGCAGAAGCACCTGAAGAAGGTGCGCGGGGCAAAGCCCGGCCTCGCCCGCGTGCTGGACGCGGCCCTGCAGGACATTCAGGGACCGCTGACCGGCTTTCCGCCGACGCTCGACCTGGAACAGCGCGGGCTGTTCTTCCTCGGCTATTACCACGAGCGCGCCGACCGCAAGACCGGCAAGGCCGCCGCCCCCGGTACCGATCCGCCGGTTCGGATCCCGCCGATATCGAAGACGACACGCCGGTCGTCACCATCCCCATCCCGGAGTGAGCCGCCATGGGCATTCACGAGTCCCGCATCGAGTTCGTCTATCTCTTCGACGTGCGCAACGGCAACCCGAATGGCGATCCGGACGCCGGCAACATGCCGCGCCTGGACCCGGAGACCGGGCGGGGGCTGGTCACCGACGTGTGCCTGAAGCGCAAGGTCCGCAATTTCATCGAGCTGACCCGCGGTAGCGAGCCGGGCTACGAGATCTATGTCCGCGAAAAGGCGGTGCTGAACCAGCAGCATGCCCGCGCCTATGAAGCCACGGGGATCAAGCCGGATGCCAAGAAGCTGCCGAAGGGCGACGGCGCCGCCGCGGTGACGGGGTGGATGTGCCGGAATTTCTTCGATATCCGCACCTTCGGCGCGGTGATGACGACGGACACCAATTGCGGGCAGGTGCGCGGCCCGGTGCAGCTGACCTTCGCGGAGAGCATCGACGCAATCGTTCCGACCGAGGTCGCCGTCACCCGCATGGCGGTGACGACGGATGCGGAGGCCGAGAAGCAGCATGGCGACAACCGCACCATGGGGCCGCAAATACATCGTGCCCTATGGGCTGTATGCGGCGCGCGGTTTCATCTCTCCGCATCTGGCGAAGCAGACCGGCTTTTCCGACGCCGACCTGGAGGCCTTCTTCCAGTCGCTGCTGCTGATGTTCGACCATGACCGCTCCGCCGCGCGCGGCGAAATGGCGGCGCGCAGGCTGGTGGTGTTCCGCCACCGCTCCCCCCTGGGCAAGGCGCCGGCACACACGCTGCTGGACCGGGTGAAGGTGCAGTTGAAGGAGGGCATCACCGCCCCGCGCCGGTTCGACGATTACACCGTCGCCATCGCGCGCGACGGCCTTCCCGACGGCGTGGAGATCGAGGAGCGGCTGTAGGGCATGACGGAGCCGGCCCCCGCTGCGGCTCCCTCTGCGGATGCCGATTCCGGCCTGGTGCCGCTGTCGGCTTTGCAGCATCTGGTCTTCTGCCCTCGCCAATGCGCGCTGATCCATCTGGAGGACGCCTGGGCGGAGAACCTGCTGACCGCCGAGGGCCGCGTGCTGCACGAACGGGTGGACGAGGCGCCCGGCGAGACCCGGCGCGGGGTGCGCATCGGCCGCGGCGTGGCGTTGCGCAGCCTGCGGCTGGGCTGGGGCTGGTCGGCAAGGCGGACGTGGTGGAGTTCCACGTCCGCCGCTCCGGTCCGCCGCAGCCCTATCCGGTGGAGTACAAGCGCGGCAAGCCCAAGACCCATGATGCCGACCGCGTGCAGCTCTGCGCCCAGGCGCTGTGCCTGGAGGAGATGCTGGGGTTGCCGGTGCCGCGCGGCGCCCTGTTCTACGGCGAGCCGCGCCGGCGCCAGGAGGTGACCTTCGACGACGCCCTGCGCGCCCGGACGGCGGCGGCGGCGGAAGCAGTGCACGCCCTGCTGGCCGGCGGGGTGACGCCGCCGCCGGAGCCGGGGGCGAAGTGCCGCTCCTGCTCGCTGGAAGCTGCCTGCCTGCCGAAGACGTCAACCGGGTGCTCCGCCGCCGGCTGGCTTGCCCGTGCCCTTCGGGAGGATGAATATCCGTGAAGCGCCTGCTCAACACGCTTTATGTCACCACTCCCGGCAGCTACCTGTCGAAGGAGGGCGAGGCGATCGAAGTGCGGCGCGAGGATGGCACGCGCACGCTGGTGCCGCTGCTGGCGCTGGAGGGGGTGATGGCGTTCGGCGCCGTCGGGGCCAGCCCCTACATCCTGGGTCATTGCGCCGAACAAGGCGTCTGCGTGAGCTTCCTGACCGAGAACGGCCGCTTCCTGGCCCGGGTCGAGGGGCCGGTGTCCGGCAATGTCCTGCTGCGCCGCGCCCAGTACCGGTCCGCCGACGATCCGGAACGCGCCGCTGCCGTCACCCGCAGCATGCTGGCCGGCAAGCTCGCCAACCAGCGCACCGTCCTGCGTCGTCACCGCCGCGACCACGACGATCCCGGCGACGTGCTGGGGGGTGCGGAGGATGCGCTGAGCCGCGCGCTGACTCAGCTTGACCGGCCAAAGGATCCGGTGGGGGAGGTGGACCGGCTGCGCGGGGTCGAAGGCGATGCCGCCGCCTGTTACTTCTCGGCATTCGGCGCCATGATCCGACGCGACGGAGAAGAGTGGCGCATCCGGGGACGCAGCCGCCGGCCACCTCTGGACCGGGTGAACTGCCTGCTGTCCTTCGTCTATACGCTGCTGACGCACGACGTGCGCGGCGCGCTGGAGGCGGTGGGGCTGGACCCCCAGGTGGGTTTCCTGCATGCCGACCGTCCCGGCCGCCCGTCGCTGGCGCTCGATCTGGTGGAGGAGTTCCGCGCGCCTTTCGCGGACCGGCTGGTATTGACGCTGATCAACCGGCAGGAACTGGCGCCGGAGGATTTCGAGCTGGGGGAGACCGGTGCGGTGACCCTGACCGGCGACGCGCGCAAGGCTGTGCTGGTGGCCTACCAGAAACGCAGGAAGGAGGAGCTTACCCATCCCTTCCTGAACGAGAGGCTGCCGTTCGGGCTGATGTGGCACGCCCAGGCCCGGCTGCTGGCGCGGCATCTGCGGGGTGACCTGGACGCCTACCCGCCTTTCCTGTGGAAGTGAGCGCAAAGCCGTGCTGGTGCTGGTTTGCTATGACGTGTCCACCGAAACCCCGGTCGGCCGGCGGCGCCTGCGCCGTGTGGCGAGGGCTTGCCAGGACCATGGTGTGCGGGTGCAATTCTCGGTGTTCGAATGCACTGTGGATCCGGCACAATGGACCGCACTCCGCGCCCGGCTGCTGGACCTGATCGACCCCAAGACCGACAGCCTGCGCTTTTATCTGCTGGGTTCGTCGGCACGGCACAAGGTGGAGCATGTCGGCAGCCGCCCGCCGACTGACCTGGACGAGCCCCTCATACTATAACCGAGCGTGCGCTTGCACGGCTCTCGCGCGAACCCCAAGCGGCCACGGAATCCCCGGCAGGTTCGCACGCTCTGATATCCCTTGAATTATCGCGGACTTCCGCAGTGCCGGTCTGCAATCCCCAGCCACCACATCAGCAATTTTCCAGGGTTCGCAGAATCAAGCCCGTTTTCGATGGTCCGTCAACCGGTTATGCTGAAGCAGTCGCCCTCCGTGCGGGGGCGTGGATTGAAACTTGCACCCCTGCGACCCCGTATAAACGACCTTCGGTCGCCCTCCGTGCGGGGGCGTGGATTGAAACTGCCTTTTGGACCAGGGGCCTGAGGACACGGACGTCGCCCTCCGTGCGGGGGCGTGGATTGAAACGAGCCACCGCACCGGCAAGCGCGTCACGGCGGCGTCGCCCTCCGTGCGGGGGCGTGGATTGAAACCTCCCTCGGGCACACGCCAGCCCGGACCTTGGCCGTCGCCCTCCGTGCGGGGGCGTGGATTGAAACACGCCGACCGGCGGAACGTGGGTGGAGGTGGTGACGTCGCCCTCCGTGCGGGGGCGTGGATTGAAACCCTATGCCCGCTACCTATAGCAGCGCCGGCACCGCGTCGCCCTCCGTGCGGGGGCGTGGATTGAAACGTCTAAGCGTCCGGCGGTATTGTTCCGCCCACCGTGTCGCCCTCCGTGCGGGGGCGTGGATTGAAACTCCGCTCCATCGATCCGGTCTATGCCGCTCACGCCGTCGCCCTCCGTGCGGGGGCGTGGATTGAAACCCTGCGCCGCCGCCATTGCCGCATTGACGCAGAGTCGCCCTCCGTGCGGGGGCGTGGATTGAAACCGCCCCAATTCCGCCGCTGTGAAGGCCGCCCGCTTGTCGCCCTCCGTGCGGGGGCGTGGATTGAAACTCTTCACCGGCCCGGATCAGGCCCTTCCACAGTTGTCGTCGCCCTCCGTGCGGGGGCGTGGATTGAAACTCCGGCTCGGATCAGGCCCTTCCAAAGCTGCCGGGTCGCCCTCCGTGCGGGGGCGTGGATTGAAACTCATGCAGGTAGACCAGATGCTCAACGGCCTTCGTCGCCCTCCGTGCGGGGGCGTGGATTGAAACCTTGAGGCGGGCAAGCTCCGGCTCTGCCCATGCCCGTCGCCCTCCGTGCGGGGGCGTGGATTGAAACCTCGACCCTGGCGATGAACTCCCCCCAGATCGGGGGTCGCCCTCCGTGCGGGGGCGTGGATTGAAACTCGATCCCGATGAACTGGCGGCCGGCGTTGACCGGTCGCCCTCCGTGCGGGGGCGTGGATTGAAACAGGGCGGCGCGTTCCGCACTGGCGTCCAGCGTGGTCGCCCTCCGTGCGGGGGCGTGGATTGAAACCATCGCGGTGCCGGTGACCGGCGGCGTCGGCTCCGTCGCCCTCCGTGCGGGGGCGTGGATTGAAACCCGTACACGGCCATTCAGCTGACCAGCCGCGTCGAGTCGCCCTCCGTGCGGGGGCGTGGATTGAAACCGCCGGGGCAAGCCCAAGGCCGGCCCGGCCGCCGGTCGCCCTCCGTGCGGGGGCGTGGATTGAAACAAGCGGGGTCATTGAACGGCCTCCAGGGCAGGCGCGTCGCCCTCCGTGCGGGGGCGTGGATTGAAACCACCAACGTCGCTCATGCTGCTTCTCCTGCCCACGTCGCCCTCCGTGCGGGGCGTGGATTGAAACGCGCCTGAAAAGACCGATGGCGTCACCCGCATCGTCGCCCTCCGTGCGGGGGCGTGGATTGAAACCCCAAGTGCGTCACGGCCTGCGCTGACGGCAGCGTCGCCCTCCGTGCGGGGGCGTGGATTGAAACTGTCCGGTCTCCCACGCCGAAACCGTGGAGCGGGGTCGCCCTCCGTGCGGGGGCGTGGATTGAAACTACGCCTCGAATGAGGGCTACGCGGCCATCTTCAAGTCGCCCTCCGTGCGGGGGCGTGGATTGAAACGGCGCATCGCCGGGTATCATCTCCAGCGCGTTCCGTCGCCCTCCGTGCGGGGGCGTGGATTGAAACCACCCGGTCATAGTGCGGCGCGTTGTCGCTCAGGTCGCCCTCCGTGCGGGGGCGTGGATTGAAACGTGTATCCGCCGTCCGCCGTGAAGTGGGCAGGCGTCGCCCTCCGTGCGGGGGCGTGGATTGAAACGTTCGCCTTGGTCAACTGAGCCAGCGAGCGCAGCGTCGCCCTCCGTGCGGGGGCGTGGATTGAAACGCCTCCAGATCGCGCGCATCGACGGTCAAAACGGGTCGCCCTCCGTGCGGGGGCGTGGATTGAAACTCGACGTCATCGCCGCCCTGATCGGCACCGACCCGTCGCCCTCCGTGCGGGGGCGTGGATTGAAACGCCGCCCTGCGCCGGGTGGCTCACCTTTCGGCGTGTCGCCCTCCGTGCGGGGGCGTGGATTGAAACAACGCCTATCTGGTGGCGACGCAGCGGACCGCCGGGTCGCCCTCCGTGCGGGGGCGTGGATTGAAACTCCTCGTAGAAGCTGGTGCGGCTGTAGAGGCTGGTCGCCCTCCGTGCGGGGGCGTGGATTGAAACTCGCATACGCCGAGGTGCTTGGCGGCAGCCTTTGGTCGCCCTCCGTGCGGGGGCGTGGATTGAAACTTCGGTCATTGGCGTGCTCGTCTGTGCGGAGAAGTCGCCCTCCGTGCGGGGGCGTGGATTGAAACTCCGGTTCGTCCGTGAAGTGGTCGCCGCCCCCGGGTCGCCCTCCGTGCGGGGGCGTGGATTGAAACGTCTCGATCGTCGCGGCGCCGACATGGGTGGTGACGGTCGCCCTCCGTGCGGGGGCGTGGATTGAAACGGGGCGAACCCGGCGGCCATGCCGTCGGATGGCTCGTCGCCCTCCGTGCGGGGGCGTGGATTGAAACAACTCAATTCAGGGGACCACCGATAATGGCTAAGTCGCCCTCCGTGCGGGCAAGGTTGTGCGGCAGGCATTGACCAGCCGGACGAGGGCCCGCAGGCTTCCGGGCGTAAAGCGTAGGGCCGGCATGACAGGCTCCTCGGCACCGGCGGCTTCAGTCCAGGCCAGCGGGATCTCTCGCCGCTGGCCGTCCTCCCCTTCAACGAGCAGATCCGTTCCCTCGTCACGTCGCAGACGCCGCATTGCTCGAACAACCCGTCCCACCCACGGATGGTGCGGCGCGGTCACCCGAGTCCATTGAACCTGAGCGGAATGGCCAGATGTAGTATGATGGCCGATGTGGCGATTCCTACGACAACGCGTTGGCCGAGACCATCAACGGCCTTCTACAAGACCGAGGTGATCCACCGCCGCGGGGCATGGCGCACCTTGGGGGCTGTCGAGTTCGCCACCCTGGAATGGGTAGACTGGTTCAACCACCGACGCCTCCTCGTACCCATCGGCAGCCATCCTCCTGCCGAGGCCGAAGCACGCTACTATGCCCAAACCGAGGACGTCGCCATGGCGGCGTGACTCAAGCCGAATGGCCTCCAGGAAACCCGGCGCGGTTCAGTCCAGCCATTCCGCCTCCTGGCGGCAAACCTTGCTACAGAGCCCTTTGGGCTGCCGTTGCCTACGCACAGCGTGACGCCGGATCCGGGTAATGTCCGCCCAGCCTCTCTGATAGGCGGTTGCCGGCCGCTAGCAGCAGGGGCGCCATCACCGCCACCCGCTCCTCGGTGAAGCGGGTCAGTGGTCCTGATAGCGTCAACGCGCCGCTCAGCCCCTCGCGTTGTGAAAAGACCGGCACGGCGGCGGCCCCGGTCTCGGACTCGCGCTCGCCGAAGGAGAGCAGGGGCAGGGCGGCAAAATCGACCTCCGACACCGCGCCCGCGAAGCGGGTAAGCACATGGCCGGCGGCCCCGCGATCCAGGGGCAGGCGGTCGCCTTCGTGCACATGGTCGCGGATCGCCTGAGTCGAATCCTCGCGGAACGCGCAGATGCGCCATGCGCCTTCGCGCCGGAAGAAGGACGCGCTTTCCCCGCTTTCCCGCATCAACTGGCGCAGCACCGGCCGGACATGGTCCTCCAGCCGAAGCGAACGCTGGTAGAGCCCCCCCAGCCGCATCAGTTCCGGGCCAAGCCGGTAAGACTTGTCCTGGTGGCGGACGAGATAGCCGGCCTTTTCCAGCGAAACGGTCAGCCGCAGGATTGTGCTCTTGTAGAGCCCGGTCCGTGCCGCGATCTCGGTCAGGCTCAAGGCGTGGTCGCCCGCCTGGAAGCAGCCGACGATGCTTAGCGCCCGGTCGACGGACTCCACCCCCCCGGCGGATGCAGTGGTAGTCGGCTTCGCGTCGGTCATATCGCACCCTTCGATGGCGGCCTCGGCGCGCATTCTTCCCCGACACCACCATCAGCCGTCAAGGACGGCCGGAGCAAGTGCCGGACTTCAGAAAAGTACGAGAACGAATGGTTCGGGCTTGACGCAATTCGCCCTCCCATGTTCTCTTAGATGAAACACGGTTCTATCTAACAGAACTTTTGCGAGGCGAAGGGTGGAACGCTACAAGCTGTTCATCGATGGGGACTGGTGCGATCCGGTTTCCAACGAGTGGTTTGAAACGACGGAGCCCTTTTCGGGGCGGGCCTGGGCGGAGATCCCGCGCGGCATGCAGGCCGATGCCGACCGCGCGGTCGAGGCGGCGCACCGTACCTTCCTGTCCCCGGACTGGGCCGGACTGACCGCGACCCAGCGCGGTGCCCTGCTGCGCCGGCTGGCCGAGCTGATCGAGAACAACGTCGACCGGCTGGGAGCCATCGAGCAGCGCGACAACGGCAAGCTGATGGCTGAGGTCAGCGGGCAAGTGCGGAACGTCGCCCAATGGTTCCATTACTATGCAGGGCTCGCCGACAAGGTTCAGGGCGCCGTCGTGCCGATCAACAAGGCCGACGTCTTCAACTATGTGAAGTACGAGCCGCTTGGCGTCGTCGTCGCCATCACGCCGTGGAATTCGCCGCTGGCGCTGACCACCTGGAAGATGGCGCCGGCGTTGGCAGCCGGAAACACCATCGTCATCAAGCCGTCGGAATACACCTCCGCCTCCATTTTGGAGCTGGCGAAGCTGGCGCATGAGGCGGGTTTCCCGCGTGGCGTCGTGAATGTCGTGACCGGATTCGGTGCGGAGGTGGGCGAGCCGCTGGTGCGTCATCCCCTGACAGCCAAGATCGCCTTCACCGGCGGCGACATCGGCGGCCAGCGCGTCAACGAGGCCGCGGCGCCGGGCCTGAAGAAGGTGACGCTGGAACTGGGCGGCAAGTCGCCGAACATCGTCTTCGACGACGCCGACCTCGATCAGGCGGTGAAGGGCGCCATCTCCGGCGTGTTCGGCGCCTCGGGACAGACCTGCATGGCCGGTTCGCGCCTGCTGGTCCAGAAGTCCATCCACGATGCCTTCGTCGAGAAGCTGGTCGCGGCGGCTGGCGAGGCGCGCATCGGCGACCCGTCCAAAATGGACACGCAGATCGGCCCCATCGCCACCCGTCCGCAGTGGGAGAAGATCCTGCGGATGATCGAGATGGCGAAGCAGGAGGGTGCAGTCTGCGCGCTCGGCGGCCATGCCTTGTCGGGACCGGACTACGGCCAGGGGCAGTTCGTGGCGCCGACCATCTTCACCCAGGTGCGCAACGACATGCGCATTGCCCAGGAAGAGGTGTTCGGCCCGGTCCTATGCGTCATACCCTTCGAGGACGAGGACGATGCGCTGCGCATCGCCAACGACGTCGAGTTCGGTCTGGCGGCGGGCGTGTGGACGCGCGACCTGCACCGCGCGATGTACTGCGTCGACCGGCTGCGCGCCGGGACGGTGTGGGTGAACAACTACCGCTCCACCAGTTTCACCACGCCCTTCGGCGGCTACAAGCGCTCCGGTCTCGGCCGCGAGGGCGGAGTGGAGGCGATCAAGGAATATCTCCAGACCAAGAGTGTCTGGATCACCACCAAACCCAACCGCGCCAACCCCTTCGTGCTCGGCTGAGGCCGAGCCTGCGAAGGGAGCCCTCCGGGAGCATTCCCATGTCCGAAGCGACCATCGATAGCGCCACCGGCTGGTGGCGGACGTCGATCATCGACATCCATCCGGGCTCGATCCGGGTGCGCGGCTACGCCATCGAGGAGCTGATCGGCACGATCGGCTTTCCCGACATGGTCTGGCTGATGCTGCGCGGAGAGTTGCCGACACCGGCGCAGGGCCGGCTGCTGGGTGCAGCACTGGTGGCGGCGGTGGATCACGGACCGCAGGCTCCGTCCATCGCCACAGCCCGCATGGCCGCCACCTGCGGCGTCGGGCTGAACAACGCCATGGCGTCCGGCATCAACGCGCTGGGCGACGTCCATGGCGGCGCCGGCCAGCAATGCATGGAGCTGTACGCCGCCGTCGCCGCCAGCGTGACCGAAGGCATGTCCGTGGCCGGGGCGGCGGAAAGCGAGATCGCCGCCCGGCTGGAGCGGCGCGAGCATATCCCCGGCTTCGGCCATCGCTTCCACCCCGTCGATCCCCGCGCCGGCCGGCTGCTGGCCCTGGTGGATGCGGCGAGGGGGGAGGGCGCCGTGACCGGAGAGGCCGCCGCCATCGGCCGCGCGGTGGAGGATGCGCTTGCCGCGCGCAAGGGCAAGCGCCTTCCGATGAACATCGACGGCGCCACCGCTGTAGTGTTCGCCGAACTCGGCTTCCCTCCTGGGCTCGGGCGTGGGCTGTTCGTGCTGTCGCGCTCGGTCGGCATCATGGCGCACGCCTGGGAACAGTCGCAGCAGGGCGGCCGCATCAAGGGGCCGATGCCGCCGTCCATCCCCTACCGCTATGACGGGGCGTCGCCGCGTCCGCTTCCAGGAGACGGCGCATGACCGACCAATCCCTCGGCAAAACGCTTCCGCTGGCCGGCGTCAAAATCCTCGATTTCGGCCATACGGTGATGGGACCGTCCTGCGCCATGATCCTCGCCGACCTCGGCGCCGACGTGGTGAAGATCGAGCCGGTGCCCAACGGCGAGCCGACCCGCCATCTGAAGGGCTTCGGCACCGGCTATTTCGGCTATTTCAACCGCAACAAGCGCTCCGTCGCCGTCGATCTGAAGACGCCGGAAGGCCGCGACATCGCGCATCGTCTCGTCGCCGATGCCGACGTGCTGGTGGAGAATTTCGCCCCCGGCACGATGGAACGGCTGGGGCTGGGCGCCGGCGCGCTGGCCCGCGTCAACCCTCGCCTGATCTATGCCAGCCTGAAGGGCTTCCTCGACGGCCCCTATGCCGGCCGCCTCGCGCTGGACGAGGTGGTGCAGATGATGACTGGCCTGGCCTACATGACCGGGCCGAGCGGCCGGCCGCTGCGGGCCGGCACCTCGGTCGTGGACATCACCGGCGGCATGTTCGCGGTCATCGCCATCCTGGTTGCACTGCGCGATCGTGAGCAGACCGGCAAGGGCCAGACCATCGAAACCGCCCTGTTCGAGACCACGGTGTTCCTGATGGGGCAGCATCTCTGCTACGCCGCCCAGTCGGACGGGCCGATCCCGCCGATGCCGGAGCGCGTGTCGGCTTGGGCCGTCTACGAGACTTTCCGCACAGCCGACGGGCGGCCGATCTTCGTCGGCATCACCACCGACAGCCATTGGGAGCGCTTCTGCGCCGTCATCGACCGGCCGGACCTGCGCGATGACCCGGACTTCCGCACCAACAACGACCGCATCGCCGCCCGGCCGCGCCTGCTGCCGCTGCTGACCGGGCTGTTCGGCAGCCTGTCGATGGACGAGGCGGTGTCGGTGTGCGAGCGCGCCCGCATTCCCTTCGCACCCATCGCCCGGCCGGAGGATCTGTTCGAGGACCCGCATCTGCGGGCCACCGGCGGGCTGATGCCGACCACACTGCCCAACGGGGTGCGGACCGCCCTGCCGCGGTTGCCGATCCACGTGGCGGATGCCGATCTGGCGATCCGCCGCGATCCGCCGCGCGTCGGTCAGGATACGCGCGCGGTGCTGGCCGAACTCGGCTACGGTCCCGCGGCGATCGAGCAACTGACGGAAGCCGGGATCGTCGTCGCCGACAGCGAAGCCGACAGCAACCAACAGCGCCTCGCGGGATGATGCGGGACAGGTCGGGAGAGGAAAGCAATGACGGAGGAAACACGGATGTCTGAGCACGCCATCAGCGATCTGGTCATCGTCGGCTGCGGTATCGCCGGGCTTTCGGCGGCGGTGACGGCGCTGCAGACCGGCCTGTCGGTCACCCTGCTGGAGCGGGCGCCCGAGGAGGATTTCGGCGGCAACTCGCGCTGGACCGAAGCCTATATGCGGATGAAGAACGATTCGGAGATCTCCGACGATTTCGAGGAGCATTTCGCCGCCAACGCCGGGCTGAACATCGACCCGAACGTGCTGGCCGCCGCCGCCGAACCCTACGAGCATTGGCCGGACTATGTGAAGGCCCACCCCTTCCCCGATCCGGAGGTGATCTCCCGCTTCGCCGAGCGGGTGACGCCGACCATCGCCTGGCTGAAGGGCTTCGGCCTGCGGTTCGAACCGCAGCCGATCTATCTGCTGACCCAGAACACCCAGCGCATCGCGGCGCAGGGCGGCGGCCTCGCCCTGATCGAACGCCTGATGGCGGAGGCGAAGGCGCTGGGCGCCCGCGTGCTCTACCGCACCACCGCGCTCGACCTGCTGCGCGACGACCAGGGCCGCGTCGGCGGCGTCTATGCCTCCGGGACGGACGGGCTGCGCGTCGCCATCCGTGGCAAATCGACAATCCTGGCGTCGGGCGGCTATCAGGGCAATTCGGAGATGATGACCCGCTACATGGGCCAACGCGCCAAGCATGTGCGGCCGGTGGCGCGCGGCGGTTACTACAATCGCGGCGAGGGCATTCGCATGGCGCTTGACGCCGGGGCGGCGGCGGCCGGCGATTTCGGCTCCTACCATGCCGAACCGGTCGACCCGCGGTCGCGCCAGCCGGAAGCGGTAATCTTCATCTGGCCCTATGGCGTGCTGGTCAACAAGCGCGGCGAGCGCTTCCTCGACGAGGCGCCGGGCACCGCCGACGCCACCTACGATCACATCACCCGCATCGTCGCCGACCAACCGGACGGGATCGCTTATGTCCTGTTCGACGATCAGGTGGAGGACATCCCGCGCTGGCGCGCCAGCATCCGCAGCGACGTGCCGGCCATCGAAGCGCCGACGCTGGAAGCCCTCGTCGACAAGCTTGGACTGCCGCCCGACGCCACGATGGCGACGGTCGCCGCCTACAACGCGGCCTGTCCGGCCGATGCCGCCGGATTCGACCCGACACGGGTGGACGGTCTGGCGACCACCGGCCTGGTCCCGGCCAAGACCAACTGGGCGCGTCCGCTGGTCAAGGGACCATTCAGGGCCTTCCCCATCGTGTCGGCCAACTGCTTCACCTTCGGCGGATTGAAGGTGGATGTCGATGCCCGCGTGCTGGACGGCAACGGCCGCCCGATGCCGGGCCTCTATGCGGCGGGCGAGACGGTGGGCCTCTACCACCAAGTCTATACTGGCTCGACCTCGGTCCTGCGCGGTGCCGTGTTCGGTCGATTGGCCGCCCAGCATGCCGCCGCGTCCAGGGACGCCGGCTGACCATCCATAAAAAATCCCCAGGGAGGATCTCATGAACCGTTACGCCGTGACGGCGGCTGTTGCCGCCTGTCTGCTCGCCCATGCCTTGCATCAGCCGGCGCTTGCGCAAAGCGCCGCCTACAGCGACGGCAAGATCAAGATCGGCATTCTGACCGATCTATCGGGCCAGCTGTCCGACAGCACCGGACAAGGTTCGATCGTCGCCGCGCAGATGGCGGTCAAGGATGCCGGCGGGGCCGTCAACGGCACGCCCGTCGAACTGATCTTCGCCGACCACCAGAACAAGGCCGACATCGGCGCCTCGACGGCACGGCGCTGGTACGACGTCGATCAGGTCGACGCCATCATCGACGTGCCGAACTCCGCCGTCGCGCTGGCGGTGCAGCAGATCACCAAGGAGAAGAATCGCGTCGCCATCTTCTCATCGCCGGCCAGTTCCGACCTGACCGGCAAGGCCTGCACGCCGAATGGGCTTCATTGGACCTACGACACCTATGCGCTCGCCCATGTGACCGGCGAGGCGGTGGTCGCCTCCGGCTTCGACAGCTGGTACTTCCTGACCTCCGATTATGCCTTCGGCCATGCGCTGGAGCGCGACACCGGCGCCGTCGTCGAAAGCCAGAAAGGCAAGGTGCTGGGAAGCGTCAGGATGCCAGCCAACAATGCCGACTTCTCGTCCTTCCTGCTGCAGGCACAAGCGTCGCCGGCCAAGGTCGTGGCGCTGGCAACCGCCGGGGCGGACACCCAGAACGCCATCAAGCAGGCGGCGGAATTCGGCCTCGGCCAGTCGGGCAAGAACATCGTGGCGCTGCTGCTCGCCATCAGCGAGGTCCATGCGCTGGGCCTGCCCTCGACGCAGGGCATCATGTTGACGACGCCCTTCTACTGGGACATGAACGACGAGACGCGCGCCTTCTCCAAACGTTTCTTCGAAGAACGCAAGGCGATGCCGACCTTCTATCAGGCCGGCGTCTATGGCGCAGTCAGCCATTACCTGAAAGCCATCAAGTCCGCCGGGACCGACGCGGCTCCCAGCGTCATGAAGACGATGAAGGCGACCCCCGTGAACGACTTCATGACCAAGAACGGCACCGTGCGCGAGGACGGCCGGGTGCTGCGCGACATGTACCTGTTCCAGGTCAAGCCCCCGGCCGAGTCCAAGGCGCCCTGGGACTATTACAAGCTGGTCCGCAGCATTCCCGCCGAGCGTGCCTACCGGCCGCTGTCGGAAAGCGACTGCCCGTCGGTCAAGAAGATGTGAGCGGCGCCCGCCGGGGTGCCGGGCCGCCCGCCTGGGGCCCGGCACTCCGGCGACCCATAACCGATGGTAATGCCCCGCTTACATAAACGAAGTTGAGCCGGGGGGCCGATTGCTTAGGATTTCATCAAATCCGCCGCGGCCCTTCCGGCGGCGGCGCCCCCACCCCTTACCGGACTGCATGACGATGGAGCGGATATCGGCCGCCGAAACCAGCCTGAGCGGGGGCGACCCGGCGACGGGCGAGATGGTGATGCG
The DNA here is from genome assembly GCF_015390205.1 of Azospirillum sp. INR13. Taxonomy (NCBI): domain Bacteria; kingdom Pseudomonadati; phylum Pseudomonadota; class Alphaproteobacteria; order Rhodospirillales; family Azospirillaceae; genus Azospirillum; species Azospirillum sp. INR13. Next base: position 55,472 of record NZ_VUOI01000021.1, on the reverse strand, counting down.
CGGGCATCGACTGCCCGACCTGATCGACCGGCCCTATGAAGAGGTCGTGGCGATCCTTTGGGAAACGGAAATCCTGGGATCGATGAGCCGGGAGGCGCTGGCGGCGGCACGGTGCGAGGCCTTCACACGGCTGTCTCCCCTCTTCGCGGCGTTGCCCTCCGGTCTCACGGTGATCGAGCGACAGCGTGTTCTGCTCGCTTCGCTGCCGGGAGCCGCGATGACGCCGCTGCTGCTGGTGGCGGGGACCGCGGTCGCCGCCGCTTCGGCCGTTCGTCTGGCTGACGGCCAGGCTCCCATAGCCCCGGATTTGTCCCAGCCGCACGCCGCCGACCTGTTGCGCATGCTCCGTGGCGCGGAGGTCGATGGTGCGGAACAACGGGCACTGAACCGCTATCTGGTCGCCATGGTCGATCATGGTGTGAATGCCTCGACCCTCACGGCCCGCGTGGTCGCGTCGACCGGAGGCGGTTTGACGGCCGCCGCGGTGGCGGCTCTAGGCGCGTTGGAAGGACCGCTGCACGGCGGCGCACCGGGCCTGGTTCTCGACATGCTGGATGCCATCGGCGAGGCTGGAAGCTGCGAGGAGTGGGTCGGCGCGGCGCTGGCCCGCGGTGAACGGCTGATGGGCTTCGGGTCGCGTGCCTATCACATCCGCGATCCGCGTGCGGATGTGATGAAGGACGCCCTCCTGGCGCTGCAGCGATCCGGGGCGAGCCGGGCCCCCGAGGGTCGGCTCGCCTTCGCCGAAGCGGTCGAGCGGACGGTTCTGTCGGTGATGGCGGCACGTCGTCCCGACCGCACCCTGAACACCAATGTGGAATTCTACGCCGCCTTGCTGCTGGAGGCGCTCGGAATCCCGCGTGCCGGCTTCACGCCGCTCTTCGCCGCCAGCCGTACCGCCGGATGGGCGGCCCATGTGCGCGAGCAGGAACGCACCGGACGGATGCTGCGGCCAACATCGCGCTATGTCGGCCCGCCGCCGAACGGCCGGTCCGAGACCAGGAAAGGACAGGAATGACCACCGCACCGAACGACGACATCATCCTGGAGGCGCGTGGTCTGACGAAGGAGTTCAAGGGCTTCGTGGCGGTGAAGGAGGTGAACCTGCAGGTTCGCCGCGGCACCATCCATGCGCTGATCGGCCCGAACGGCGCCGGCAAGAGCACGGTGTTCAACCTGCTGACCAAGTTCCTGACGCCCACGCGCGGCCAGATCCTCTACAAGGGCCGGGACATCACCCGCACCAAGCCGGCGGACATCGCGCTGATGGGGCTGGTCCGCTCCTTCCAGATCTCGGCCGTCTTCCCGCACTTGAGCGTGCTGGAGAATGTCCGGGTGGCGCTGCAGCGGCCGCTCGGCACCAGCTTTCATTTCTGGAAGTCCGAATCGTCGCTCTACGACCTGCACGACCGGGCGCTGGAGCTGATCGAGGCGGTGAACCTCACCCCCTGGGCCGGCCACACCGCCGCCGAGCTGCCCTATGGCCGCAAGCGCGCGCTGGAGATCGCCACCACGCTGGCGCTCGACCCGGAGGTGATGCTGCTGGACGAACCGCTGGCCGGCATGGGCCATGAGGACATCGAGGGCACCGCGGCGCTGATCAAGCGCGTCGCCGCCGACCGCACCGTGCTGATGGTGGAGCACAACCTGTCGGTCGTCGCCCACCTGTCGGACACCATCACCGTGCTGCGCCGCGGCGAAATCCTGGCGGAGGGACCGTACGAGGTCGTCTCCAAGAACCCGCAGGTGATGGAAGCTTATATGGGGACCGGACATGCCTGACGGGATGCAGACGAAGACTGCCCACACCGGAACGGCGATGCTGGAGATCGCCGACCTGCACGGCTATTACGGCGAAAGCCATGTGCTGCACGGCGTCAGCCTGGAGGTGCGGCAGGGCGAGGTGGTGACGCTGCTGGGCCGCAACGGCGCCGGCAAGACCTCGACCATGCGCGCCATCATGGGGATCATGGGCAAGCGCACCGGCTCCATCCGCTTCCAGGGGCAGGAGCTGATCGGCATGGCGCAGCACAGGATCCCGCGGCTGGGCATCGGCTATGTGCCGGAGGAGCGCGGCATCTTCTCCAGCCTCAGCGTCGACGAGAACCTGACGCTGCCGCCGGTGGTGAAAGAGGGCGGGATGACGATCCCGCAGATCCACGACCTGTTCCCCAACCTGAAGGGCCGCGGCTCGACCCAGGGCACGCGGCTGTCGGGCGGCGAGCAGCAGATGCTGGCGATCGCCCGCATCCTGCGCACCGGCGCCACCATGATCCTGCTGGACGAGCCGACCGAGGGTCTGGCCCCGGTCATCATCGAGCAGATCGGCGTGGCGGTGCGGGCGCTGAAGGCGCGCGGCTTCACCATCGTGCTGGTGGAACAGAACTTCCGCTTCGCCGCCACCATCGCCGACCGCCATTACGTGATGGAGGAGGGCCATGTGGTCGACATGATCCCCAACGACCAGCTCGAAGCCAACATGGACAAGCTCCACACCTATCTCGGCGTATGAGCGGGAGAATTTTCTTATGTTCCAGCTCCTCGGCGTTCCGCCCCAAGTCCTGTTCGGGCAGCTTCTGCTCGGCCTGATCAATGGTTCCTTCTATGCGCTGCTCAGCCTCGGGCTGGCGGTGATCTTCGGCATGTTGAACGTCATCAACTTCGCCCATGGCGCGCTGTACATGGTCGGCGCCTTCGTGGCGTGGCTGCTGCTGACCTATGCCGGGATCGGCTATTGGGGGGCGCTGGTGCTGGCGCCGGTGGCGGTCGGGCTGCTGGGCATCGCGCTGGAGAAGTCGATGCTGTCGCGGCTCTACAAGCTGGACCATCTCTACGGCCTGCTGCTGACCTTCGGGCTGGCGCTGATCCTGGAAGGGGCGTTCCGCCACCAGTACGGCGTGTCGGGCCAGCCCTACCCGATCCCCGCCGCCCTCCAGGGCGGGCAGAACCTGGGCTTCATGTTCCTGCCCAACTATCGCGCCTGGGTGGTCGTCGCCTCGCTCACCGTCTGCTTCGGCACCTGGTTCGCCATCGAGCGCACCAAGTTGGGCGCCTATCTGCGCGCGGCGACGGAGAACCCGACGCTGGTCCAGGCCTTCGGCATCAACGTGCCGGTGATGGTGTCGCTGACCTACGGCTTCGGCGTGGCGCTGGCCGGGCTGGCCGGCGTGCTGGCGGCGCCGATCTATCAGGTGTCGCCGCTGATGGGGACCAACCTGATCATCATCGTCTTCGCGGTGGTGGTGATCGGCGGCATGGGCTCCATCCTGGGCGCCATCGTCACCGGCCTGGGGCTGGGGCTGCTGGAGGGGCTGACCAAGGTCTTCTATCCGGAGGCCTCCAACATCGTCGTGTTCGTCGTGATGGCGATCGTTCTTCTCATCAAGCCCGCGGGCCTCTTCGGACGGGAGCGCTGATCCATGACCGTCGCCAGCAACGCCACCACCATCGCCATGCGCGGGGCCTCCCGCGGCACCGGCCCCGTCCTGATCGCCGCCGTCCTGCTGGCGGTCGCCGTCGCGGCGCCCTTCGTGCTGTATCCCGTCTTCCTGATGAAGGTGCTGTGCTTCGCATTGTTCGCCTGCGCCTTCAACCTGCTGATCGGCTTCGCCGGCCTGCTCAGCTTCGGCCATGCCGCCTTCTTCGGCGGCGCGGCCTACATCGCCGCCCATACGGTGAAGGTCTGGGGCTGGGCGCCGGAGTTTGGTCTGCTCGCCGCCACCGCGGTGGCCGGGGCGATGGGTCTGGTCTTCGGCCTGATCGCCATCCGCCGGCAGGGCATCTATTTCGCCATGATCACGCTGGCGCTGAGCCAGATGATCTTCTTCCTGGCGCTGCAGCTGCCCTTCACCCATGGCGAGGACGGCATCCAGGGCGTGCCGCGCGGCACCCTGTTCGGGCTGTTCGACCTCAACCAGCCGCTGACCATGTACTACACCGTGCTGGCGATCTTCCTCGCCGGCTTCGCGCTGATCTGGCGCACCGTCCACTCGCCCTTCGGGCAGGTGCTGAAGGCGATCCGCGAGAACGAGCCGCGCGCGGTGTCGCTCGGCTACCGCACCGACCGCTACAAGCTGGTCGCCTTCGTGCTGTCCGCCTCGCTGGCGGGCCTTGCCGGCGGAACCAAGGCCATCGTCTTCCAGCTCGCCAGCCTGACCGACGTGACGTGGCAGATGTCGGGCGAGGTGGTGCTGATGACGCTGCTGGGCGGCATGGGCACGCTGTTGGGGCCGGTGGTCGGCGCCGGGCTGGTGGTGACGCTGGAAAGCTACCTTGCCGCCACCAGCCTGCCGGTGCCGGTGGTGATCGGCTGCATCTTCGTCGTCTGCGTCCTCGTTTTCCGCCGCGGCATCGTCGGCGAAATCCTGCACCGCCTGCCGGGAAAGGGAGGTCTCTGATGGCCGGCATCAATGGCGTGCATCTGCTGCTGCGCCACAAGATCCCCGGAGCGCTGATCGGCGCCGCGGTGGTCACGGCGATCCTGCTCGGCGGGTTCGCCTATTCCGCCGCGTCGAGCCGCCTGCGGGTGGCGGCTGGCGAAAAGCTTGTGGCGCTGGCCGATGCCCGCGCCGCCAGCGTGCGGTCGTACATCGACGGGTTGGAAGGCGATGTCGTGCTGACCGCCAACACCCGATCCATGCGCGACGCGGTGGTGGCGCTCACCAGCGGATGGCGGATCGAAGCCGACCGTGGCGATGTCACCGCCTCACTTCGCAAGCGTTATGTCGACGACAACCCTTATCCGGCCGCCGAGCGCTACAAGCTGGAGAAGTCGGCCGACAATGCCATGTACGACATGGCACATCTGCGCCTGCATGGCTGGATGAGCGACCTGATGCAGCGGCGCGGGCTGGCCGACGTGCTGTTGGTGACGCCGGACAACACCATCCTCTACAGCGCCGCCAAGGGCGAGGATTTCGCCAAGCCGATGGCCGACGGCGCGTTGCGCCGGCTGGTGGAGGGGATCGGCGCCGATGTCCGTCCCGACGTGGCGACTCTTGCGGATTTCACGGCCTATCCTGCCGCCAGCGGCGATGCCTCGGCATTCCTCGCGGCGCCGATCGTCCTGCGGTCGCCCGATGGCGGCCAACAGCATCTGGCCACGCTCGTGTTCCGGATCGGGTATGCCGGGCTCGACCGCATCATGCGGGTGAGCGACGGAATGGGAGAGACCGGAGACACCTTTCTGGTCGCAGAGGATAGCGGTCTGCGCAGCACGCCGCGCTTTTCCGGCGGTCTGACGGTCCTGTCGCCCTATGGCGGTGGCATCGTCGCCATCGCCAGGTCGAGTTCGGATCGCAGTGGCGTGATGGAAGCGACCCGCTTCGGCGGGACATCGCCCACGCTGACCGCCTATCGGCCGGTGGACCACGAGGGACTGCAATGGCTGGTCCTGGCCGAGGCTTCGGTCGAGGAAATCCTGGCTCCCGTCCGCGCCATGCGCAATCAGATGATGGGGGTGGGAGCGGCTCTGCTGCTGGTCATCAGCCTGGCGGGGATTCTTCTCGCCCGCGGCATCATCCGTCCATTGACGGCGATGTGCACGGTGATGCAGCGCCTTGCCGAGGGGGACCGCGAACTGGCGATTCCCGCGACCGAGCGGAGCGACGAGATCGGCCAGATGGCCGGAGCGATGCAGGTGTTCAAGGAGGCGATCGTTCGTGCCGACGGCCTTCATGCCGAGCAGGAACGGGTTCGCACCCTGCGCGACGAGCGGGCGCATGAGCTCGAACGGATGATGCAGGACTTCGACCGCCGGGTTGGCGGAATCGTCCGGGTCGTGACCGAGGCGGCCGAAGGGCTGGAGACAACGGCACGGTCGATGAGTGTCGGTGCCGACCGCACGCTGGGCGAAGCGAACGGCGTTACCGCTGCGGCCGACGAAACCTCCGCCAGCGTCGGGACGGTGGCATCGGCAGCCAACCAGCTGAGCGCCTCCATCGCCAACATCAGCCGATACATCGATGAATCCGGCCGCGTCACCGAGGCGGCCGTCGGAGCGGCGGCGCAAGCCGGCGAGACCATGCGTGTGGTGGTGGAAACGGCCGGACGTATCGGCGCGGTGATCCAGATGATCCATGATATCGCGTCACAGACCAACCTGCTGGCGTTGAATGCCACTATCGAAGCGGCGCGGGCAGGGGAGGCCGGCAAGGGCTTCGCCGTCGTCGCCGGCGAGGTGAAGCATCTGGCAGCCCAGACCGCGAAGGCAACCGACGAGATCGGCACCCAGATCGGGAGCATGCAGTCGGTGACCGACGGAGCCGCGGCCGCCATCGCCGAGATCGTCACGGTTATCCAGGATCTGGGACGCATCTCCGGCATCGTCGCCGAAGCGGTGGAGGAGCAGGAAACCGCGACCGCCGAGATCGCGACCAACGCTGCCCAAGCCGCCAGCGCCACCCGGTCGGTCACCGCGATCATCGACAATGTGGCCCGCTCGGCCGATACCACCAAGACAGCGGCGGGGGAGGTTCTGAACGCCTCCAACCATCTTGCAAGGCAGGCGGGTGACCTCCAACAGGAGATCGATCGCTTCCTCGCCGATATCAGAGCCGCATAGGGATTCAAGTCATGAAGGTACTGGTGCCCGTGAAGCGGGTTGTCGACTACAACGTGAAGATCCGCGTGAAGGCGGATGGCAGCGGCGTCGAGACCGCCAACGTGAAGATGAGCATGAACCCCTTCGACGAGATCGCCGTCGAAGAGGCCGTCCGCCTGAAGGAGGCCGGCAAGGCGACCGAGATCGTCGTCGTGTCCGTCGGCCCGACCCAGGCGCAGGAGACGCTGCGCACCGCTCTCGCCATGGGCGCCGACCGCGCCATCCTGGTGCAGACCGACGTGACGACCGAACCGCTGGCCGTCGCCAAGGTCCTCAAGGCGCTGGTCGAAAAGGAGGCGCCGGGGATGGTGATCCTCGGCAAGCAGGCGATCGACGACGACTGCAACCAGACCGGCCAGATGCTGGCGGCTCTGCTGGGCTGGGGCCAGGGCACCTTCGCCTCGAAGGTCGTTGCCGGTGAGGGTACGGTCGCAGTGACGCGCGAGATCGACGGTGGCCTTGAGACGGTCGAGCTGAAGCTGCCGGCGGTGGTCACCGCCGACCTGCGCCTGAACGAGCCGCGCTATGCCAGCCTGCCGAACATCATGAAGGCGAAGAAGAAGCCGCTTGAGACGGTTACGCCGGACAGCCTGGGCGTCGATGTGACGCCGCGCCTGACCACGGTGAAGGTCGCCGAGCCGGCGAAGCGTCAGGCCGGCATCAAGGTGCCGGACGTCGCCACGCTGGTCGACAAGCTGAAGAACGAGGCGCGGGTGATCTGAGCGCCGGCTTCGGTGCCCCCACCCTAACCCTCCCCCGCTCCGCAGGGGAGGGAACTCCGCCACCCTCCCGCATCAGCACTTACCCCCTCCCCCGCATCGGACGGACCTTCGGTCCGCCGAGAGCGGGGGAGGGTCGGGGTGGGGGCAAGTGACTGCACTCCCACACCCCGCCCGACAGAGGAATCCGCCATGCCCATCCTGATCCTCGCCGACCACGACAACGTCAGCCTCAAGCCCGCCACCGCCCACGCAGTCACCGCCGCCGCCAGACTCGGCAGCGACATCCACGTCCTGGTCGCCGGCCGCAACGCCGCTCCCGCCGCCGATCAGGCCGCCAAGCTGGCCGGCGTCGCCAAGGTGCTGCTCGCCGACGATGCCGCCTACGAACACGCCCTGGCCGAACCGGTGGCGGCCCTGCTGGTCTCGCTCGCCCCCGGCTACAGCCATGTCCTCGCCGCCGCCACCTCGGTGGGCAAGAACGTGCTGCCGCGCGTCGCGGCATTGCTCGACGTGGCGATGATCTCCGAGATCACCGCCGTGGTCTCGGCTGATACGTTCGAGCGGCCGATCTACGCCGGCAACGCCATCGCCACCGTGCAGTCGGCCGACGCGGTGAAGGTGATCACCGTCCGCACCACCGCCTTCGAGGCCGCCACCACCACCAACGCCGCCCCGGTCGAGAGTGTCGCCGCCGTGGCCGACCCCGGCCTGTCCAGCTTCGTCTCGGCCGAACTGTCGAAGTCGGAGCGGCCGGAGCTGACCTCGGCGCGCATCGTGATTTCCGGCGGGCGCGGCATGCAGTCGGGCGACAACTTCCACCTGCTGGAGTCCATCGCCGACAAGCTGGGCGCGGCGGTGGGCGCCAGCCGGGCCGCCGTCGATGCCGGCTTCGTGCCCAACGACTATCAGGTCGGGCAGACCGGCAAAATCGTTGCGCCGGACCTCTATGTCGCCGTCGGCATCTCCGGCGCCATCCAGCATCTGGCCGGCATGAAGGACAGCAAGGTGATCGTCGCCATCAACAAGGACGAGGAGGCGCCGATCTTCCAGGTCGCCGACTACGGCCTCGTCGCCGACCTGTTCAAGGCAATGCCGGAGCTGCAGCAGGCGCTGTGAGTGCGGCGCCACCGCGCAGCAAAAAGGGCGGCCCCCAATCGGGAGGCCGCCCTTTCCTTCATCCGGGCATGCGCCCTTGCTACACCCGTTCCAGCAGCAGCGCGATGCCCTGGCCGACGCCGATGCACATGGTGCAAAGGGCGTACCGTCCGCCGCGCAACTCCAGCTCGATCAGCGCGGTCGTGGCCAGCCGCGCACCGGACATCCCCAAGGGATGGCCGAGCGCAATCGCGCCGCCATTGGGGTTCACCCGCGGGTCGTCGTCTGCCAGTCCAAGCTCCCGGAGACAGGCAAGGCCCTGGGCGGCGAACGCTTCGTTCAGTTCGATCACATCGATGCGGTCGAGCGCCACGCCGCAGCGGTCGAGCAGGCGGTGCACCGCGGGAACCGGCCCGATGCCCATCACGCGCGGCTCGACCCCGGCCACCGCAGCGCCGACGATGCGGGCACGCGGCGTCAGGCCATGGCGTTTGGCCGCTGCCTCGTCGGCGACGATCAGCGCCGCCGCGCCGTCGTTGATGCCGGATGCGTTCCCGGCAGTCACCGAGCCGCCGACGCGAACCACCGGTTTGAGTGTCGCAAGCTGATCGAGCGTGGTTTCCGGCCGCGGATGCTCGTCGGCGGTCACTTCGGTGATCGCGCCCTTGCTACCGGCGACGGGCACGGCAACGATCTCGCGGGCGAAGCGCCCGCTCCGCTGGGCAGCGCCGGCGCGCTGCTGCGAGCGCAGGGCGAAGGCGTCCTGGTCCTCGCGCTCGATGCCGTACCGCTCTGCCACCGCCTCGGCGGTCTCCGGCATGGTGTCCACGCCGTGCGACGCCTTCAGACGCGGGTTGACGAAGCGCCAGCCCATTGTCGTGTCTTCCAGCCGCATCGCGCGGGAGAAGGCACCATCGGCCTTGCCCATCACGAAAGGCGCGCGCGACATGCTCTCCGCGCCGCAGGCCAGCAGCAGCGACTGTTCGCCCGCGCGCACGCCGCGCGCCGCGAGCGCGATGGCGTCGAGTCCCGACCCGCAAAGACGGTTCACCGTCGTTCCCGGCACCGTTTCGGGCAGGCCGGCCAGGAGAACCGCCATGCGTGCGATGTTGCGATTGTCCTCCCCCGCCTGGTTGGCGCAGCCCAGGATTACGTCGTCGATCGCCGACGTATCCAGGGACGGGTTGCGGTCGAGCAATGCCCGCAAGGGTATGGCGGCGAGGTCGTCGGCGCGCACCGGCGCCAACGCGCCGGCGTAACGCCCGATCGGCGTGCGTACGGCGTCGCACAGAAATGCTTCGGTCATGGACTGGACCTTCCGGTGCCCGCCGCCCCGGGGGCGAAACGGGCGCGTTGGTGGGCGGAATGATGGCGGTGCAACGCGGCAGCGGTGACGCGGCCGGCCGCAGCCCCGACTATCGGAAGCCAGGACGGATGCGGCAACTGACATAAACTTGGCGAAGCATAACCAGCGGTAATGGGTCGGCTGTCGGTGTCAGCCCGCCGCCACCTGTTCCAGCAGCCAGTTGCGCACCTTCGCAATGCGCGCGCGGTCCTGGTGGTTGGGCGGGACCACGAAGTAATAACCGAGATTGCGGCGCAGCGGCCGTTCGATCGGACGGACCAGACTGCCGCTTCGCAGCTCCGTTTCCAGCATGGCCGGCTGTCCCATCGCGATGCCCAGCCCGTCGAGAGCGGCCTGATAGGTCAGCAGCGAACTGGGAAACATCAGCGGTTCCTGGGTTTCGTCGAGGAACACGCCGGCCGCCTCAAGCCAGTCGGGCCAGTCCCGCCGCCGGTAGTGGGAGTGCAGAAGCGGGTAGCGCAGCAGATCCGCCGGAGCTTTCACCGGCGGTCCTCCAGCCAGAAGGGCAGGACTGCACACCGGCAGGATTTCATCGGCGAACAGGAAGACGGATTCCATGCCCTGCCAATCCCCGGTGCCGAGCTGGATCGCGGCGTCGACATTGTCGCGGGCGAAATCGACCGGCGTCACCGCCGTCCGGGTGCGCAGCCGCAGATCGGGGTGGTTGGTCTGCAGCTGCGGCAGGCGCCGCATCAGCCATTTCGCCATGAAGGTTGCGTAGACCTGCAGCTTCAGGGGAGCGGCGGCACGGGCGGACACCAGCTCGTCCGTCGCTTCCGCGATGCAGCGGAAAGCCGGGGCGATCTGCGACGCGTATCGCTTGCCCTCGGTGGTCAGGGTCAGTCCGCGGGTTTCGCGGTGGAACAGCCGAACCCCCAGGTAATCCTCCAGCAAGGCGACCTGCCGGCTGACCGCGGGCTGGGTGACGCTCAGTTCTTCCGCCGCCTTGGTGAAGCTGCCGTGCCGGGCGGCGCATTCGAAGACGTGGAGCGGATTGAGCGGAGGGATCGGGCGCACCGTCTGGGGACCATTACAAAAGGTTATGGGAGGCTAACAACTAGGAAGTTGTCGCTTGTTCGTCAATGAGATTGATTGTCTGCAACGCAAATCGATAGCCCCGTCGGAGCCATGGACTTTCAACTCAACCAGGAACAGCGCGCCTTCGCCGACTCCGTGCGCCGCTTTGCCCGCGCCGAGCTGGCCGCCGACGCGCTGAAGCGCGCTCACTCCCCGGCCTTTCCGTGGGACGTGGCCGCCAAACTGTCGGAGATGGGCCTGCTGGGCATCACCATCCGCGAGGAGGATGGCGGGATCGGCGGCACGCTGATGGACGCGGTGATCGCCATCCAGGAGCTGGCCCTGGTCTGCCCCAAGAGCGCCGACGTCGTCCAGGCGGGCAATTTCGGGCCGATCCGCACCTTCGCCGAATATGCCAGCCCCGAGCAGAAGGAGCGCTGGCTGGGCGACTTGCTCGCCGGGCGCAACCTGCTGGCGCTGGGCATGAGTGAGCCCGATGCCGGGTCGGCCGTCACCGATCTGAAGACCAGCGCCCGCGAGGATGGCGACCACTACGTCATCAACGGGTCGAAGGTCTTTTCCACCCACAGCCCGGAAGCGAACCTGTTCCTGATCTATGTCCGCTTCGCCCCCGGCGTCGGCGGCATCGGTTCGGTGCTGATCGAACGCGGCACCCCCGGCTTCACCGTTGGACAGCCCTCCGCCTTCATGAGCGGCGAGGAATGGTGCCAGCTCTATTTCGAGGACTGCCGCATTCCCAAGGCCAATGTCCTGCTGGGGCCGGGCGGTTTCAAGAAGCAGATTTCCGGCTTCAACGTGGAGCGCATCGGCAATGCCTCGCGGGCGCTGGCGCTGGGCCGCCATGCCTTCAACCTCGCCAAAGAGCACGCCGAGACGCGGATCCAGTTCGGCCGCCCGCTGTGCGAGTTCCAGGGGCTCCAGTGGAAGTTCGCCGACATGGCGCTGAAGCTGGAAAGCGCGCAGCTGCTGCTCTACCGCGCCGCCACCAATGCCGACAACGGCCTGCCGTCGGCCTATGAAACCTCGATCGCCAAGCTGTCCTGCAACCTCGCCGGCTTCGAGGTCGCGAACGAGGCCCTGCAGATCATGGGCGGCACCGGCTACAGCCAGGAAGCGCTGGTCGAGTATTGCGTGAAACGGACGCGCGGCTGGATGATCGCCGGCGGCTCCATCGAAATCCTGAAGAACCGCATCGCCGAAGAGCTGTTCGAGCGCCGCTTCGACCAGCGTCCACCGCGGGAGAGCCGGTCGTGAGCGGCGCCGCCCTCAAGGGCTGCACGGGTTCCGCCCTGGCCGAAGCCCTGTTGCGGCCGCGTTCGGTGGCGCTGGTGGGGGTGTCGGACGACGCCGCCAAGACCGCCGCCCGCCCGCTGCGCTTCCTGCGCCGGGCCGGCTATGGCGGCGAGGTCTACAGCGTCAATCCCACCCGCGCCACCGTGCAGGGCGAGCCGGCCTTCGCCTCGCTGTCGGCCCTGCCGCAACGGCCGGACCATGCCTTCATCCTGACCGGCACCGACGCGGCCATCGCCGCGTTGGAGGAATGCGGGCGTCTGGGCATTCCGGTCGCCACCGTCCTGGCCGGCGGCTTTTCCGAGGCGGGCGGCGCCGGCGCCGAGCGCGAACGGCGGCTGGCCGAGATCGGGCGGTCCTACGGCGTGCGTGTGCTCGGACCGTCGAGCATCGGTGTGGTCAATGTGCATGAGCGGCTGGTCCTGACCGCCAACGCCGCCTTCGCCGAGCCCGACCTGCCGGAGGGCGGGGTGTTCGTCGCCTCGCACAGCGGAAGCCTGATCGGCGCCCTGCTGTCGCGCGGCAAGGCGCGCGGCGTCGGCTTCGCCGGGCTGGTGTCGGTCGGTGGCGAGGTGGACCTGTCGGTCGGAGAAATTTGCGAGGCGACGCTCGACGATCCGAAGATCGGCGGCTATCTGCTCTTCCTGGAATCGATGCGCAACGCCGACGCGCTGCGCCGCTTCGCCCTGGCGGCGGCGGAGCGCGGCAAGCCGGTGGCGGCCTACAAGCTGGGCCGTTCGGCGGAGGCGGCGGAACTGGCGGTTTCCCACACCGGCGCTCTTGCCGGGGAGGATGACGTCGCCGACACCTTCCTGCGCGATTGCGGGATCGCCCGCGTGGAGTCCTTCGACGGGCTGCTCGAGGTGATGCCTCTGCTCAACCGGATGCCGCCCCGGCCGCCGTCCGTGGCCGGTCGGCGGCCCGCCGTCGGCGTCGTCACCACCACCGGCGGTGGCGCGGCCATGGCCATCGACCAGCTTGCCATCCGCGGCGTGCAGGTCGCCGCCCCCAGCCCCGAAACCGTGCGCCGTCTTGCCGAGGTCGGAATCTCGGCGGGTGAGGGGCGTCTGGTCGATCTGACGCTGGCCGGCACCCGCTACGACGTGATGAAGGCCGCGCTGGGCGTGTTGCAGACCGCGCCGGAATTCGACCTGGTGCTGGCGACCGTCGGCTCCTCCGCCCGCTTCCAGCCTGATCTGGCGGTGGCGCCGGTGATCGACAGCGCGCGCGAGCATGACAAGCCGCTGGCCGCCTTCATCGTGCCGGAGGCGCCGGAAGCGCTGCTGCGCCTGAACGCCGCCGGCATTCCCTGTTTCCGCGCGCCGGAATCCTGCGGCGATGTGATCGCCGCCGCGCTCGGCCGCCGGATGCCGCGTCCCGAGCTTTCGGCACCGTCGGCACCTGTCCATCCCGGCGGCGGGCGGTCCATCGACGAGGCCGAGGCCTACCGGCTGTTTGCCCGCGTCGGCGTTCCCCATGCCCCGGTCGCGGTGCTGACGGTCGGCGAGCCGGTGCCGGAACTTCCCTTCGCCTATCCGGTGGTCGCCAAGGTCCTGCATCCGGACATCGCCCACAAGACCGACGTCGGCGGCGTCGTGCTGAACATCGCCGATGCCGCCGCGCTGTCCGCCGCCATGGGCGCGATCCGCGACCGGGTCGAGGCCGCGCGGCCGGGTGTGGACGTGCGGAACATCCTGGTCCAGCCGATGACCCGCGGCGTGGGCGAGGTGCTGGTCGGGCTGCGCCGCGATCACCAGATCGGGCCGGTGGTGATGCTGGCCGCCGGTGGCGTGCTGACCGAAATCTACCGCGACCGCGCCCTGCGGCTGGCCCCGGTGGACCGCGACACCGCGCTGGAGATGATCGCCGAGGTGAAGGCGCTCCAGGCCCTGGCCGGCTATCGCGGCCGGACGGCCGGCGACCTCGGCGCCGTCGCCGATGCGCTGGTCGCCGTCTCCCGCCTCGCCCTGCTCGAGGACGTGACCGTGCTGGAGGCGGAGATCAACCCGCTGATGGTGATGGCCGACGGGCAGGGAGCGGTGGCGGTCGATGCCCTGGTTCAGCTCGCGGCGACGGATGCGGCCACCGAACTCCGCAAGCCTGTCCAATCCAAAGAAAACGACCCAGAAAACCGTTCCGGGAGGAACCGATGATGCCCAGGCCGGATGTGCTCTCTCTGCCGGAGCTTGTGAACGCCAATGATCGGCTGGTCCATCGCGGCCGCTTCCTGACCGCGGTGATGCGGCTGGACATCGGCGCCGACGCCTATCTGATTTCCATCGACCGCGGACGGATCGCCGACGTGCGCAAGGGGCCGTTCGTCATGCCGTCCTGGACCTTCGGCCTGTCCTGCGGACCCGATGCGCTGGAGCGCTTCTGGCAGCCCTTGCCGCCGCCGGGGTTCCACGACCTGTTCGCCCTGCTGCGGCGGGGGGAGCTGACCCTGTCCGGCAATCTGCAACCCTTCATGGCCAATCTCCTCTACATCAAGGATGTGATGGCCAGCCTGCGCAGCCCGAAGGAAACCGCCTGATGCGTGCGACGATCGAATCCATCACCGGGCGTTACATGCGGCTGGATCACAAGGGCCGCGAGCACCGGATCTATTTCGAAGAGGCCGGGCAGGGCATTCCGCTGGTCTGTCTGCACACCGCCGGATCGGACGGCCGCCAGTTCCGCGGCATCCTGAACGACCCGCGCATCACCCGCGATTACCGCGTCATCGCCTTCGATCTGCCCTGGCATGGCAAATCCTCACCGCCCGCCGGCTGGCAGGAGGGTGACTATCAGCTGACCAGCGCTGATTACACCGACATCATCCTGACGGTCTGCCGGGCGCTGGAGCTGGACCGGCCGGTGGCGATGGGCTGTTCCATCGGCGGGCGCATCGCGCTGCATCTGGCGATGGAGCATGCCGAGGAGTTCCGCGCCATCATCGGGCTGCAATCCTCCGCTCACGTCCATCCCTATTACGACACCACCTGGCTGCATCATCCGGACGTGCATGGCGGAGAGGTCTGCGCCGCCATCGCCGCCGGGCTGGTCGGACCGAACGCGCCCGACGTCCATCGCTGGGAGACGGTCTGGCACTACATGCAGGGCGGTCCAGGCATCTTCAAAGGCGACCTCTATTTCTACAAGGTGGATGGCGACATCCGCCACCGGCTGAGCGAGATCGACACCAGCCGCTGTCCGCTTTATCTGCTGACCGGCGAATACGACTATTCCTGCTCGCCGTCGGACACGCTGGAAACCGCGGCCTGCATTCCCGGCGCCACCGTGTCGATCATGCCGGGGTTGGGACATTTCCCGATGAGCGAGGATCCGGAAGGCTTCATCGCCCATCTGCTGCCGGTCCTGAGCGAGATCGCCCACCGCTGAGCGCCGTTCCGACGGCAAGCATCCAGTTGCCGGCGCTTCGACAATAACCGGCCGCCGCCCACGACGAAGGCGGTGGCCGCCAATTCCCCGGGGAGGGATTCTTCATGCGTGCTATCACTGTTCGGGTGCCCGGTCTGCGGGCGCTGACCGCCACGGCCGTCGCCGCGCTGACCATCGGTATGGCCGGAGGGGCGGCCGCCGAGATTTCCGGCAAGACGGTGAAGATCGGCGTGCTGACCGACATGTCCGGCCCATATTCCGACAATGTCGGCGCCGGCGCCGTGCTGGCCGCTCAAATGGCGGCGGAGGACTTTGGCGGCACGGTCAGTGGCGCGACGATCGAGATCGTCTCGGCCGACCATCAGAACAAGGCGGACGTGGGGTCCGGCATCGCCCGACGCTGGTATGACGTCGAGGGTGTCGATGCGATCACCGAGGTGGTGTCGTCCGCAGTGGCGCTATCCGTCCAGGGCATCTCGCGCGACAAGAACCGCATGTTCCTGGCGACCGGCCCCGGCACGCCGGAGCTGACCGGGAAGGCCTGCTCGCCGGTCGGCGTGCACTGGGCCTACGATAATTACGCCCTGCCGACGGTGGCCACCACCGCCCTGGTCAAGCGCGGCCTGAAGGACTGGTATTTCCTGACCGCCGACTACAGCTTCGGCCACGCGCTGGAAGGCGAGGCGACCCGCGTGGTCAAGGCCAACGGCGGCAACGTCGCCGGGGCGGTGAGGGCACCGCTCAACACGGCGGACTTCTCCTCCTACCTGCTGCAGGCGCAGTCATCCACGGCCAGCGTGATCGGGCTGGCGAACGCCGGTGCCGACATGATCAACGCGGTCAAGCAGGCGAACGAGTTCGGCATCACCGCCAGCGGCAAGACGATGGCGGCGCTGCTGGTCAACCTGCCCGACATCCATGCCCTGGGATTGGAGAGCGCGCAGGATCTGACCTTCGCCGAAAGCTTCTATTGGGACATGAACGACGAGACCCGGGCCTGGAGCAAGCGGTTCATGGACCGCTTCAACGGCCGGGCGCCCGGCGGCCTGCAGGCGGCGGTCTATGGTGCCGTCACCCATTACCTGAAGGCGATCCAGGCGATCGACAGCGACGACGCCACCAAAGTGGCCGAACAGATGCGCAAGACGCCGATCGACGACTTCTACACCAAGAACGGCTCCATCCGTCCCGACGGCCGGGTGATCCGCGATATGTATCTCATGCAGGTGAAGAAGCCGTCTGAGTCCAAGGGCGCGTGGGACTACTACAAGGTCCTGGAGACGGTGTCCGGCGACAAGGCCTTCCGTCCGATGGATCAGGGTGGCTGCCCGTTGGTGACGAAGTGACCGGCAGGCCGGATGACCGGACCGGCGGAACGGTCCGGCTGGAGCGCGACGGCGGGGTGGCGGTGATCGTCATCGACAACCCGCCGGTCAACGCCGGGTCCACCGCCGTGCGCCGCGGGTTGCTCGACGCCGTCGCGACGGTCGCGGCGGATCCCGATCTGGAAGCGGCGGTGCTGATCGGCGCCGGCAAAACCTTCATCGCCGGCTCCGATCTGCGCGAGTTCGGCCAGCCGCTGGAGGAGCCGCAGCTTCCCGCCGTCATCGCCGCCATCGAGGCCTGTGCAAAGCCGGTGGTCGCCGCCCTGCACGGTGCGGCTCTGGGTGGTGGGTTCGAGCTGGCGCTGGGCTGCGATGCCCGCGTTGCGGCACCCGGCACGCGGGTGGGTCTGCCGGAAGTGACGCTGGGCATGATCCCCGGCGCCGGCGGCACCCAGCGCCTGCCGCGTCTCGTCGGCATCTCCACCGCCATCGGCCTGATCTGCGAAGGCCGTCGGGTGGCCGCAGCCGACGCGCTGGCACTCGGGCTGATCGACGCGCTGGTGGAGGGCGAGGGGGTGGAGGCGTTGCGCACCGCCGCCATCGCGCATGCGCGGAAGCTGGCTGGCGGCAAAATCCGGGTGGCCGACCGCCCTGTACCGGCCGAGCCGGCCGAGCGTATCGAGGCCGCCGCCGGCGCCGCCCTGCGTGCCGGCCGGCGCCGCCCGCCGGTGGTGGAGGCGATCCGTGCCGTCCGTGCTGCGGCCGAACGTCCGCTGGACGAGGCGCTGGCGGAGGAGCGTGCGGTCTTCCAACGACTGCGCCTGGAGACGGAAGCCTTCGCCCGCCGTCACCTGTTCTTCGCGGAGCGGGACTCGGCACGCCTTCCCGAATTGGAGGGCGTGGCGCCGCGACGGCTGGAACGGATCGGCGTGGTCGGCGCCGGCACCATGGGAACCGGCATCGTCATCGCCGCGCTGGATGCCGGCCTGCCGGTTACGCTGCTGGAACGCGACGCCGGGGCGCTGGACTCCGGATTGGCCCGGGTGCGCGATCACTATGTCCGTCGGGTGGATGCTGGGAAGATGAGCGCAGAGGCGGCCGGCAAACGGCTTGCGGCACTCGATCCCACCACCGACATGGCGGGGCTTGCCACCGCCGATCTGGTGATCGAAGCGGTGTTCGAGGATTTGGAGGTCAAACAGGATCTGTTCCGCCGGCTGGACGCCGTGCTGGCGCCGGGAACGGTGCTGGCGTCGAACACCTCCTACCTGGACCTCGACGCCATCGCGGCGGCGACCGGCCGTCCGCGGGACGTGGTGGGACTGCATTTCTTCAGCCCGGCCAACGTCATGCGCCTGCTGGAGCTGGTCCGCGGGGCGAAGACCGCGCCCGACGTTCTCGCCACCGGCTTCGCGCTGGCGAGGCGGCTGGGCAAGCTCCCGGTGGTGGCCGGCAATGCCTTCGGCTTCATCGGCAACCGCATCTATGCCGCCTACCGCCGCCAATGCGAATTCCTGATCGAAGAGGGCGCCCTGCCGACCCAGGTCGACGCCGCCCTGGAACGGTTCGGATTCGCCATGGGGCCGTTCGCGGTCGCCGATCTGTCGGGACTGGACATTGCTTGGCGCATGCGTCGGCAGCAGGCGGCGACCCGCGATCCGGCTGCCCGCTATGTCGAGATTCCCGACCGGCTGTGCGAGGCCGGACGGCTCGGCCGCAAGACCGGGGCCGGCTATTACCGGTATCCGCCCGGTGCCAAGCGTGGCGAACCGGATCCGGAAGTGACCGCGCTGATCGAAGCGGCGTCGGCTGCCAAGGGCATCACCCGCGCTGCCGTTTCCGACGAGGAGATCGTCACCCGGGTGCTGCTGACCATGGTCAACGAGGCCGCCTGCCTGCTGTCCGAAGGGGTCGCCACCCGCCCGTCGGACATCGACCTCGTGCTGGTCAACGGTTATGGCTTCCCGGCTTGGGAGGGCGGGCCGCTGTTCTGGGCCGGCCGCCAGGATCCGGCATGGCTCAGGGCCGAGCTGGCGCGACTGGGAGGGCTCGGCGGGTCGGGCTTCCGGCTCTGCGATCCAGGTGTGCTTTCCGCCGCCTGATTCCATCAAACATGGCTCGATAGAGGCGACAATGACGAACACCACCTATCCTGACCTTCGCCTGTGGATCGGTGGGCGCTGGATCGAAACCGGGGACCGGACCTGTGAACCGGTCATCAATCCGGCGACCGGCGCGACGCTTGGCCTGCTGCCCCATGCGACCATCGGCGACGTGGATGCAGCGGTCGCTGCCGCGGGCGAGGGCTTTCGGGGCTGGCGGCGGACCAGCGCGGTCGAGCGATCGGCACTGCTGCGCCGCACGGCCGACCTGATGCGGGCGGAAGCGGGCGGCCTCGCCACTCTGATTGCGCTTGAGCTGGGTAAGCCGGTCGGCGAGGCCGCGCGCGAGGTTGAGACGGCGGCCGCCATGTTCGATTGGGCGGCCGAGGAATGCCGCCGGTCCTATGGCCGTATCATTCCGCCCCGCACGCCAGGCCACCGGCTGATGGTAATGCGAGAGCCTGTCGGGCCGGTGGCAGCCTTCAGCGGCTGGAACGCCCCGGCGATAACGCCGGCCCGCAAGATCGCGGGCGCACTCGGGGCGGGCTGCTCCATTGTCATCAAGCCGTCGGAAGGGACGCCGGCAGCCGCCCTCTTCATCGCCCGCGCGCTGGCCGAAGCCGGTCTGCCGGCCGGCGTCGCCAACATGCTGTTCGGCAATCCTGGTGCGGTTGCGGACCGGCTGCTGGAGGCCGAGGCGGTCCGCATGGTGTCCTTCACCGGCTCGATCCCGGTCGGCAAGCATCTGGCCGTCCTGGCGACGCGGACAATGAAGCGCGGCGTGTTCGAGCTGGGCGGCCACGCTCCGGTGCTGGTCTTTCCCGATGTGGATGTCGAAGGGGTGGCCCGCAGCGCCGCAGCCGCCAAGTTCAGGAGTTCCGGGCAGGTTTGCACGTCGCCGACACGCTTCTATGTGCATGAATCGATCCATGACCGCTTTGCCGCCGCCTTCGCCGAGGCTGCGTCTGCGATCCGCGTCGGCGATCCCTTCGATCCCGCGACGCAAATGGGTCCGGTGCAGAACTCCCGCCGGCTGGCAGCGATTGACGCCCTGGTGGAGGATGCCCGGCGCCACGGCGCCACGGTCGCAGCCGGCGGTGCCCGTATCGACCGGCCCGGCTTCTTCTACCAGCCGACGGTGCTGACCGGCGTCACCGACGCCTGCCGAGCCGCCGCCGAAGAGCCGTTCGGGCCGTTGGCGCTGATTGCCTCTTTCCGCGATCCGGACGAGGCTGTCACTCTGGCGAACCGCCTGTCGCTCGGGCTGGCATCATACGTCTTCACCCGTGACCTCGCACTGGCCGACCGGCTTGCGGCGGAAATCGAGTGCGGGAACGTCGTGGTCAATCACTGGGTGGTGTCGCACCCGGAAACACCCTTCGGCGGTATCAAGGACAGCGGCATCGGGCTGGAGGGCGGAACCGAGGGATTCCAGGCATTCGAGCAAGTGAAGTTCGTCAGTCTGGCGCCCCATTGATCAGGCAGGGCGCGACTGTGCATTGTCACGTAAACCACGAAGTTGGCGAGCCCAGGCTGTCTTTGGCACTGTGGCGGATTGAGGTTTCGTCAGCTCTCGCGCCAGGACTGGCGATTTGGCGCGGAGCGGCCGGCTATCGGCGCGGTGGGCTGGGCGACGGCGAGCATGTCGCGCAGAGCAGCGACTCTCTGGATATGGATCGCCCGTTGCTGCGCCGCAGAGACGTGCTGGTTGCGCCGGGTTGAACCGCGCCAGGCTTTCCGGAGGCCAACTTGGTTGACGGGGTGGACGATTGCTGCCCACCGGCCTGAACTGGCCATAAAGTGGTCGGTGTCGAACGTCACATCAGGGGGGCTGTCCACATGAGCATTGTCTCTGTCGGTCTGGGCTTTGCCACGCAGGTCTTTCAGGTCCATGGGGTCGACGAAACCGGCCGAGAGGTTGTTCGCCGCCAGTTCCAGTGCGATGTCGTGGAGAGCTGTTCCCGGGATCTGCCCCCCTGATTGGTCAGCATGGAGGCGTGCGGCACGTTATTGGGCACAGCGGATCCTGGCGTTCGGCCATCGTGCCCGCCTGACCCCGCTACGGCGCCACGCGCTTAGATACGGTGAACGGCAACAATAGTCGAGATTGCGGAGACGTAGTCATCTGCAAGGCACACGGCGGGTAATGGTGGAGCAACTGTGATGAGCAATCTTACCGTTCTGGATGTCACCCGTGCCAGCACCACCGCCGTTGGCACTCAGGGCTATGCCGACACCGAGCTGACCATGGGGCTTTTCATTTCGGCCGATGGCACCAAGGTGGCCTTCCACAGCGTGGCGCCGAATGGATGATCGCGGGCGGAAACTGACGGCGACATCCGAGCAAGATAATGCCGCAACGGGCGCGCCGCCACCGTTCCCTTGACAACGCCCGCCCTGAAGCGACTGCCTCCCGCACATCCCCGTGACCTGGCCTTACCAATACCGGAGTAGCGAATCACAACCGTGCCGCGCCGGGAAGGATGTTTTTCAGCAGCCTCCTAGTCCGTTCAGACGATGCGATAGATCATTCTAAATAATATTCTTACAAACAGCGAAGCTGAGATAAGACGGATACCTAAATTGCCTGCGAATGGGCTGCGGCAATAACTACTGTGCGGCGCCTTTGGTTTGGATAACCTCATTGCTGAATAAGGGGAGGTGCTATGTCTATCAGTTTTGAAGATAAGTTCGCGGCAGATCTTCATGCCATTAGAATCATGCTCTCCCTGGTTACTGTCGATCACTTGCTTCAATATGACAACCCCATCGCCGCTCTCGCGGCTCTCGCAGATAGTGGACACGCATCTGCCAATGTTTATCGCATTCAAGCAGATTCACATGAAGCTGAAACTGAATATCGCGAGGCTATCCACGAGCGCATAGATGCAATTACCAGCACGGTTAATGCGGCAATAGCTAGAACAAAAGAGTAGATCGCCGCCTTTTCATTGAGAAATTTTAATTCATGGGCGGAATCAAGCTGAAGTGCGACAATACGTTTCCATTGATCTGTTCGCCTGCATTTTATCCATTGCGTTATGGGAGGAGATCTCCTGCCGGTCGTCCACAGGCTTGATCCGCCCGCTTCCATCGCGATGACGGATCAAGCCTGTGGACCCACCGGTGCGAGCGGCGAGGCAGGGGAGAGCTGCTGGCTTCTCGGCCTCTCAGGCCATTTCATCGTTGCTGGTATCTACCACCCCGTCTTCGAAGCCGCCAGAGCCGCCAGATTGGTCGCAAAGACTTCGGCTGGCGTCCTGTAGTCAAGGCAGCGGCGTAGCGTATCGTTGAGCCGCTTCGCGAGGGCGGCAAGTGATCTTGCCCCGGTTCGGTGGTTCTTGCGCACTTTGCGTGGATGGTCTGGGTTGCGGTAGCGAGCAGACCGGGTACTGCCCACATGGAAGGAACATGCAGAAGTTCTCTTTCCTTCCGGGCTGCCGCGTGCTTCAGATCGAGCGCGTCATCCGCGGCTCCCTTGTCATTCTCGCAAATAATCGCCGAGGCAGTGCTCGTTGCCCGCACTGTGGCGCCGTCAGCCGCTTGGTTCACAGCCGGTACCGGCGATCTCCTGCCGACCTCCCGGCCTTTGGGCATGAGCTCCGTGTTGCCTTGCTCGTCCGGCGGTTCTATTGCCGGCAAGCGACCTGCCCCAAACGCACGTTCGCCGAACGCTTTGCCGGCGCTGTAGCCCCTCACGCCCGACGCACCCGGCGGCTGGCCAAGGCGCTGGGCCGGGTCGGGATTGCTCTCGGGGGCGCTGCGGGGGCGCGGCTCGCCCTTGGGCTTGGAATGCCAGTCAGCAGGGACACCCTGCTACGTGTCATCCGGACATTGCCCTTGCCGGCCGTTGAACCGCCACGCGTCGTCGGCGTGGATGACTGGGCGCTGCGCAAGGGGCGGACCTATGGCACCATCCTGGTCGACCTGGAACGTCGTCGTGTTCTTGACCTGCTGGCCGATCGATCCGCCAACACCGTTGCGGGCTGGTTGCGTGACCACCCCGGCATCGCCGTAGTGGCACGGGATCGCTCCGCCGAATATGCTCGTGCCTCCCACCAACGGCGCTGGTCAGGCGACCCAGGTTGCCGACCGGTAGCACCTGCTCGCCGACACGCGCCAGATGCTTGAACGCTGGCTCTTCGCCGTCCATGGTCGGCTTCGCCGGTTGCCGCCGGTCCTCACCGACGCGACGGCCATCGCACCCCGACGCACCCGAGCCTTTCCGCGTCCGCGTGCCGAGAGAGTGGCGAGCGTCGCAAGCCACGAGCAGTGGCTGGCCGTCCATAAAGAGGTCCGGTGCCGCCATGCCGCTGGCGAGATACTGCTGGGCATTGCCCGGTCGATGGGCCTGGCGCGGGGAACGGTCCGTAAGTACGTGCAAGCACAGAGCATTCCGGAACGCGCATTGAGGGCTCCGGGACCGAGCGCGTTGGACCCCTTCATCCCGCATCTGACGGCGCGTGTGGCTGCAGGTTGCGAGAATGGAATGGAACTGTGGCGCGAGGCTCGTGCGCTGGGCTACCCCGGTCGGGCAAAATCGGTGTGTCTCCTCGCCGAAAGGGGGGGGCTCAGAACACCGCTCTCCGCGAATTCCACTCCGCAGGATTTGACATAACCGTCTTCTGCCAGTTTGGGCGATGAACAAATTATTAGTGATACAGATAGTCCGTATGGACGATGTTGGGAAGGTGTCGAGATATCATTCTTCCTTGAGCCTCGGTTTTGCTCCTGGGAGAAGATCGAATGAAAACTGTTCGTTCGGCGCTGTTGCTGTTCATTGCGGGAATCCTCTCCATATCGACGATTCAGATGATCAACGCAAAAATTGATCAAAACTGGCGTAAGGAGATTGAGCGCACCTATATCATTTCCCAAATACCAAATAATTACCACTTCCGTATGCCATAGTATGTTAGAAGCACACAAAAATTGTTTTACTGATGCGGTGAGAGGCATGGTCTAATACTGTTGAAAATTTTATGAGTAGGAGCTATGTGCTCGCTTTTTCTGATCCGGGATATAGGGGGCGCTCCAAAAAGATTGGCCCCTCCCGGTCGGAGAGGGGCCTTCACTTTTCCCGGCACTGAAGACCGACGGTGCGTCAGGTCATGCTGCGCAGCTCCTCCGCGCGGGTGGAGCGCGAGGCGGCATAGTGGTCCTTGGCCAGCAGGGTGTAGACCGCCGGCAGGACGAACAGCGTGAACAGCGTGCCGATCAGCATGCCGGCCACGATGACGAGGCCGATGGAGAAGCGGCTGGCGGCACCGGCACCCGCCGCGGTCAGCAGCGGCAGCAGGCCCACCACCATCGCCGCGGTGGTCATCAGGATCGGGCGCAGGCGGACGCGGGCCGCGTGCTCGATCGCGGTGCGGCGGTCCACGCCCTCGTTCAACTGCATCTCGCGGGCGAACTCCACCAGCAGGATGCCGTGCTTGGAGATCAGGCCGATCAGCGTCACCAGACCCACCTGGGTGTAGATGTTCATGGTGGCGAGGCCGAAGAACAGCGGCAGCAGCGCGCCGCAGATCGACATCGGCACCGACACCAGGATCACCAGCGGGTCTCGCAGCGATTCGAACTGCGCCGCCAGCACCAGATAGATGACGACCAGCGCGAAGGCGAAGGTGACCATCAGCTGGCTGCCCTCGGTCACGAACTGCCGCGATTCCGACAGGTAGGCGTGGTTGAAGCCGGCCGGCAGGTGGATGCGCGCCTGCTCCTCCAGGAAGTCGACGACCTGCCCCATGGAGACGCCCGGCATCGGCACGGCGGAGAAGGTGGCCGAGGGGAGCTGGTTGTACTTGTTCAGCGCATTGGGCTCCACCGCCGTTTCCACCGACACCACGGTGGACAGCGGGATCTGGGCGCCGGAACCTGAGGTGACGTAATAGCCGGTCAGCGATTCCGGCGTCAGGCGGTCGGCCCGCGGCACCTGCGGGATGACCTCGTAGGAGCGGCCGTTCAGGTTGAAGCGGTTGACGTAGTTGCCGCCGACCAGCACCGACAGCGTGCTCGACACCGACTGCATGGTCAGGCCGAGGTCGGCCGCCTTGGCGCGGTCGATCTTCAGCCGGACGACCGGGCTGTCATATTGCAGGTCGCTGTCGGTGATGATGAACATGCCGCTCTTGGTGGCGGCGTCCTTGATCCGCTCGATGGCGTCGTAGATCGTCCGGTAATCGCCGGGGCTGGAGATCACCATCTGCACCGGCAGGCCGCCGGTGGAGCCGGGCAGGGCAGGGGGCGACACCAGGAACACGTTGATGCCCGTCACCTTGCTCAGCTCCGCCTGGGCCAGCGGCTGCAGTTCCTTGGCCGACCGCTCGCGCTCGTCCCACGGCTTCAGGATCATGCCGGCGAAGCCCTGGTTCAGGGTCGGCATGCCGGTCAGGACGAAGCGGGTGTCGGTCTCGGGGAAGCTGGCGAAGGTCTCGTCGATCTGCTTCCCGAAGCTGTCGATGTAATCGAGGTTGGCGTATTGCGGCGCCTTGGAGATGCCGAACAGGATGCCCTGGTCCTCTTCCGGCGCCAGTTCCGACATGGTGTTGGCGAACAGGTAGCCGACGCTGGCCAGGATGCCGACCGCGAACAGCAGCGTGGCCGCCCGGTAGTCCAGCGTGCCGTGCAGCCGACGCTCGTACCAGTCCGCCAGCTTCTCGAACCGGCGGTCGAGGAAGGCGGCGAAGCGGCCCTGGGACCCGCCCTCCTTGAGGATGACGGAGCACATCATCGGCGACAGCGTCAGCGCCACGACGCCCGACACGATCACCGCCGCGGCCAGCGTGAAGGCGAACTCGCGGAACAGCGCGCCGGTCAGGCCGCCCAGCAGGCCGATGGGCGCATAGACCGCCGCCAGCGTGATCGTCATGGAGACGACCGGCCCGACGATCTCGCGCGCGCCGATCAGCGAAGCGGCGACCGCCGATTTTCCGTGCTCGATATGCCGGTGGATGTTCTCCACCACCACGATGGCGTCGTCCACCACGAGGCCGATGGCGAGCACCATCGCCAGCAGCGTCAGCAGGTTCAGCGAGAATCCCATCGCCAGCATGAAGCTGGCGGCGCCGATGATGGACAGCGGGATGGTGACGATCGGGATCAGCACCGACCGGAACGACCCCAGGAACAGGAAGATGACGACGATGACGATGGCGACCGCCTCCAGCAGCGTCTTCACCACCTCGTCGATGGACGCCTGGATGAAGCGGGTGCTGTCGTAGACGATCTCCATCTTCATGTCCGGCGGCAGGTTGCGCCGCAGGTCCGGCTCCATCTTGCGGATGTCGGCGACGATGTTCAGCGGGTTGCCGGTGGGGGTGGCGTCGACGCCGATGAAGATCGCCTGCTGCCCGTTCATCGCCACGCTGGCGTCGAAGCTGCGGGAGCTGAGTTCGACCGTGGCGATGTCGCGCATGCGCACCAGCGCCCCGTCCTTGGCCTTCACCACCATGTCGCGGAACTGCTCGACGTCGGTCAGGCCGGTGTTGGCGGTGACGTTGGAGATGACGAAGACGCCCTTGGTCTGGCCGGGCGCCGACTGGTAGTTGTTGGCGGTGACCGCGGCCGACACGTCGGCGGGCGAGATGCCGCGCGCCGCCATCTTGACCGGGTCCAGCCACAGGCGCATGGCGAAGGTCTGGCCGCCCAGGATCTGGGCGCGCGCCACGCCGTCCACCGTGGACAGCACCGGCTGCACGACGCGGGTCAGATAGTCGGAGATCGCCGCCCCCGACAGGTCGGGGCTGGAGAAGCCCATGTAGAGGATCGAGGTCGTCTCGCCGGTCGATTTCAGGATGACCGGGTCGTTGGCCTCGCGCGGCAGCTGGTATTTGACCTGGTTGACCTTCGCCATCACGTCGGTCATCGCGACGTTGGGATCGAAGTTCAGCCGGACATAGGCGGTGACGACGCTCTGCCCCTGGGTGGAGGAGGAGGTCAGGTAGTCGAGCCCCTCGGCCGAGGACACCGCCTGTTCGATCGGCGTGGCGATGAAGCCCTGCATCAGTTCGGGTGAGGCGCCGGGATAGCTGGTGGTGACGGTGATGACCGTGTTCTGCAGCTGGGGATACTGCCGGATCGGCAGCTCCAGCATCGCGCGGGCGCCGACCAGCAGGATCAGCAGGCTGACCACGACGGACAGGATGGGCCGGCGGATGAAGATGTCGGTGAAATTGCCCATGGCGTCGGCCTCAGTTCTGCGGCAGGGACTGCGGCGGGGTCAGCGGGTTGCTCTCGGCCGGGACGACGGCGGCACCGTTGGCGAGCTTCAGCTGGCCCGACACCACGACGCGGTCGCCGGGGTTGATGCCGCTGCGGATCTCCACCCGGTTGGCCAGACGGTCGCCGGTCTTCACCGCCTTGCGTTCCACCACCAGCTGCTCCTTGCCGTCCGGGGTCTTCTGCGACGACGCCACGAACACGGAATCGCCGTAGACGGTGTAGTCCACCGCGGTTTCCGGCACGGTCAGGGTGTTGGGCTGCGGCGGCAGGACGACGCGGACGTTGGCGAACATGCCCGGCCGCAGCAGGCGCTCGCGGTTGTCCATGGTCGCCTGCACCTTGACCGCGCGGGTGTCGGCGCTGACCTGCGGCTCGATGGTGGTGATCTTCGCCCCGAAATCGCGGCCGGGCAGGGCGTCGACGTTGATCAGCACGTCCTGGCCGACCGACAGCCTGGGGAAGGCCTGCTCCGGCAGGGTGAAGTTGATGTAGAGCTGCGACAGGTCGGTCAGCGTGACGATGGTGGCTCCGGGATTGACGTAGTCGCCGACGTTCACCTGCCGGATGCCCAAGTCGCCGTCGAACGGCGCCTTGATCAGCTTCTGGCCGATCAGGGCGCTGGTGCGCTTCATGTTGGCGTTGATCTCGTCGAGCTGCGCCTGATACTGGTCGACGTTGCTCTGGGGCGTGGCCTGGCTGCGGCGCAGGTCGCGGTAGCGTTCGAGGTTCAGCTCCGCCAGCCGCGCCTGGGCGCGCTGGGCCAGCAGGTCGGCCTGCTCGGTGGCGTCGTTCAGCTGCACCAGCGGGTCGCCGGCCTTGACGCGGGCGCCCGATTCGAAGGGGATGCGGTCGACGCGTCCCGCGACCTCGGGCGCCACCGTGACCTGACGCGCCGCCTGCAGCGTGCCGATGGCGGACAGGTATTTCGGCACCGTCTGCACCGTCGCCTCCGCCAGCGCCACCGGGGTGGGCGGCGGCTTGTTGTTGGCGAAGAAGTCGGCGATGGCCTTGGCGCGGAAGCTGTTGAAGCCGTACAGCGCCGCCCCCAGCAGCCCCAGCACCACCAGCATGATGATGATGCGCACGGTCAGCCGCCCGCGGGTGACGGGCTTGCGCGGCGGGCGCGGCGGGGACGGCGGCGTGCCGTGGCCCGGCTCCGACGCCGGATGCCCGAACGACGTCTCGGTCTTTGGCGAATGATCCAGGGTCACGATCGGCTACTCCGCTCTCTCGGGTGTGGATTCGTCATTCGTCGGTCCGCCCTCCGGCGGCGGGGGTCCGCCCTCCGGCGGCGACGGGGGAGGCACGAAGACCAGATGCCCGCTGCGCTCCTGCGCGGCGATGGCCTCGTCGCGCAGACCAAGCCCGCGCAGGATGAACCATGCGGTTCGCCGCGCAAGCTCCGGACGGCCGCAGCTGTAGGGAACCACCGTTCCGCCGGACAGGCAGACGGTCGCCATCATCTCGCATAGATGCTCGGCGAGCCAGAGCCCGCTCTCGGCATCGATCGGGCCGGGCACCAGATCGCCGCCGGCGATGGCGGCATCGATGGAGGCGGTGAAGCAGGGCAGGAACCGGCTGCGGATCCCTTCATATACCTGCCGCATGAACTCGCCGTCTTCCAGCAGGCTGATGATCGACAGGCGGTGGCGAGCGCGTTCGCTGGGGTCGGCCGGCAGCTCGATCACGAAGTAGCTCACCAGCCCCTGGATCATCTGCACCAGCGTGTCGGTGCCCGGCGGCATGGAGACCAGCCGTTCATATTCCGGGTCGCCGTCGATGCAGCTGAGGAAGATCGATTCGTACAGCAGGGCCTTGGACGGGAAATGCTTGAAGATCAGTGCTTCCGACACCCCGGCGGCCTGCGCGATCTCTTTCGTGGTGGTCGCGGCGAAGCCCTTCTGTGCGAACACTGGTAGGGCAGCATCAAGGATCGCGCGCCGACGGGCATGGCTATCAAGGCGGGGAGCCATAAATGGCAATCTTCCGTTGGCTGAGTTGCGAAGTCAGGTGAGCGATCACTCACCAAAAAACGGGTTCCTACACCGCCTAACGTCGCTTGTCTATACGTGCTAAGGTTATTTTCCGATCAGCTGCGTCAGCCTTCGGACTGGGATGCCTCTTTGGCGGGAAGGATCTGCTGTTTCAGCCTTGCTGATGCCGGCCGGCGGAATGGAGGAAGCTGGTGTCGGTTCCAGCAGGTCATCCAGCAGTTGCTCAGTGGTAACCACTGCGATCGGCATCAGCCTGCGTCGAGTTCCGGCCCGGCATCAGACAAAGCGACAAGCATTATTATAGAATAACTTTCCGCATCTTCAGCGGACAAGCAAGCCGCATTCTAAAAGTATCATGAGAACGCTGAGGCTATACTTGGACTACATACTGGTTGAATTTTGTTAGATGGGTCATGATATTCATCCTAGGAAACAGGTATCGCAAAATAGTAACGATCAGAAGGAAGTTAGGCGTCGCCTCTGAGCGAAACGGCAAGCCGCTTCGCAACGTCCGTTAGCATTCCGAGAAAGCGCTCTTGAGCCGCTTCTGGGGTTACAGCGCTTCGGAGCATCATAATGTTCAATGCCGCAAGGATTCCCCCTTCGTCACGCACCGGTACAGCCATAGCCCAAAGCTGACCGGAGTATTCGCGGTCGCTATAGGAATCGTCCATGCAGGCAAAACCACGTGCCCGAACTTCTGCGAGAATAGACTCAAGACGTTGAGGGTCGTGGGCCAGAGCGTTGCGAGCGTCAGTCCGCGACTTCAGTCGCTCGATGATGCGGTCCCGTTCACCGTCGGCGCAGAATGCAAGATAGGCCCGCCCAATAGAGGTTTCCAAGATCGGTGCTCTGAAGCCAGGGCGGCGGTTGAAGAACAGAGGGCCGGACTCGCGGCTTGTCTGAACCACTATCATTGCGTCGTGATCAAACAACGCCACATCAGACGGCCAGCCGATCGTTTGACGGAACTCTGCCAAAATGGGTTCGCACAATAACCCGATGCGATGATGCAGATCGTAACCGCGGCTGAGTTGAAGCGTGCGCCCTGTCGTGATGTAGCCCGTGTTCAATGGATTGCGCGTTACGTAACCTTCATGCTCAAGCGTCTCCAGCATTCGGACAATGGTCGCTTTGTCGAGCCCTGTCTCCTTATGGAGCGCAGCGACTGAGGCGTCCCGCAACTCGTTTACCGCACGTAGAACATCCAAACCTCGGGTGAGGGCTGCTACCGGCTTAAAGGACGGCATGGAAGTCGCGTCTCCTTGTTTGGCATCCAGGTCCGAGGTCGACAGCGATGCTGGCGCTGTCAGCACTCCATTGAGGGGGCCATCAATCCGTATCCCGGTTTTTCGGTGAGGCTGAAAAGACGGTTGCCTTTTATCAGATCGCCCGGTAGCTTATCCATAATGAAATGACCATTTCACCCAATGAAATGGGCCGGGTGACTGGGACGCACAATTTCCAGGGACCGGAGGTGAAAAGGGAGGCTCCCGTTCCCGTGCCGGAACGGCGAGGCTTGGCAGCCGGAGATCGCTCACTGTGACCATCTTTGACTCATCTTCCGAAAAGGTTAGCTCCCCCGCTCCCGGCCCGGCATCTCTTGCCGGGCTGCGAGTGCTCGACTTGAGCCGCGTGTTGGCCGGCCCTTGGGCATCCCAGATCCTCGGTGACCTTGGCGCCGACGTTCTCAAGATCGAGCATCCGGAAAAGGGGGATGACACTCGCGCTTGGGGACCGCCCAATCTGCAGCTGTCGCCTGGGGACCAAAGCCACGATGCGCCCAGCGCCTATTACTTGAGCTGCAACCGCAACAAGAGGTCGCTCGCCATCGACATCGCCAAGCCGGAAGGAGCGGATCTCATCCGTCGGCTGGCACGGGTCAGCGATATCGTGTTGGAGAATTTCAAGGTCGACGGCCTGTCCCGCTACGGTCTGGATTATGAGAGCCTGAAGCGGGAAAATCCCGCCTTGATCTATTGCTCCATTACGGGGTTTGGCCAGACCGGCCCCTATGCATCGCGCGGCGGCTATGATTTCCTGATTCAAGGTATGAGTGGGTTGATGAGCGTGACGGGCCAGCCGGAGGGGACGCCTGGCAGCGAACCCCTGAAGGTCGGGGTGCCGGTATCGGATCTGTTCACGGGACTCTATGCCACGGTTTCCGTTCTGGCGGCGCTGCATCACCGCGAGCGTACCGGTGAGGGCCAGCTTATCGATTGCGCCTTGCTCGATACTCAGATCGCCGTACTTGCCAATCAAGGAATGAACTGGCTGGTGGGTGGACAGGTGCCGAAGCGGCTTGGCAATGGCCACCCCAACGTCGTTCCCTACCGCTGCTTCGCGACGGCCGACGGCCATATCATCGTCGCCGTTGGCAACGATGGACAATTCCGGGCGCTATGCCGGCTTCTCGGTCGCGAAGACCTGCTGACGGATGAACGGTTCGCCAACAACCCCGGGCGTCAGGTCAACCGTGTGGAGCTGGAGGCCGCACTGGCCGAAAGCATGGCCGGGTGGGCGTCGGCGGATCTGATCGCGGCGCTTGCCGGCGGCGGGGTGCCCGCCGGTCCGATCAACCGGATCGACCAGGTGTTCAGTGATCCCCAGGTGGTGGCTCGTGGGCTGGTCCATCAGCTGGAAACCGCCGGCGGCACCCCCGTGCCGATCGTCGGGTTTCCGGCACGCCTGTCCAGGACGCCCGCCAGCTATCGCCGCGTGCCCCCCCCGTCTCGGCGAGCAGACGGACGAGGTGTTGTCCGACCTGCTGAGCCTCGCTCCAGATGACATCGAGTCTCTACGTGCATGCGGTGCGATCGGCACTGCGGAACGCCTCTGACGATTTCCCCCTTTTGACCCCGCCGGTGCCGCCGGGTCGGCGCCCGGATTGGTGCATGGAAGATGCGAGAGCGAGAAATGATGGAACGAAGGAATTGGATTGCCGGGCGTCAGGTCGATGGTGTTCGCCTGGAGGCGAACTGCAACCCTGCGCGTCCCGCCGAGGTCGTCGGCCACTATGCCTGGGCCTCCGCCGCGCAGGCGCAAGAAGCGCTGGATGCCGCCCGAGAGGCCCTGCCTGGCTGGGCGGCCAGCAATCCGCAGACCCGTTCGGACATATTGAGGCGGGCCGGTGACGAGCTGAACGCCCGCGCCGAGGAGCTGGGCGCCCTGCTGACGCGGGAGGAAGGCAAGACCCTGCGCGAAGGCATCGGTGAGATCCGGCGCAGCGCGCATATTTTCCACTACGCGGCAGGGGAGCCGTTGCGCCAGGGGGGCGAAGCCCTCCCGGGCCTGCGCGATGGTACGACCGCGATGGTCAGCCGTGAACCCGTCGGCGTCGTCGCCCTGATCACACCCTGGAACTTCCCGATGGCGGTTCCTGCCTGGAAGACCGCCTATGCCCTCGCCTTCGGCAAACACCGTGGTGCTGAAGCCGTCGGAGGTCACGCCGGCCTGCGCTTGGGAATTGGCGGACATCCTGCACCGTGCCGGGCTGCCCGCCGGAGCCTTCAACCTGGTGAACGGGGATGGCCGGACGCTGGGCCCCGTGCTCGTCGACGGGGCGGACGCAGTCAGCTTCACCGGCTCGCCCGGTGTCGGCCGAACGATCCTGGAGCGGTCCGTCGCTCGCATGACACGCGTCCAGCTCGAACTCGGCGGCAAGAACCCGCTGGTGGTTCTCGATGATGCCGATCTCGATCTGGCCGTGGAGGTCGCCCTCCAGGGAGCCTTCTATTCGACCGGGCAGCGCTGCACGGCGACCAGCCGCATCATCGTCGATCGCCGGGTGCATGACGCCTTCGTGGAGCGGCTGGTGGCTAAAATGTCCGCCCTGCGCGTCGGCGACCCGCTTGAAGCCGCCACCGACATCGGCCCGGTCGTCAGCGAGCCGCAGCTCGCGAAAGACCTGCACTACGTCACCGTAGCGCGCGACGAAGGCGCGGAACTCGCTTTCGGCGGTGGGCGCCTCGACAGGGATGGCTATTTCCTCGAGCCGACCCTGTTCGTCGGCACCAGCAACACCATGCGGATCAACCGCGACGAGGTGTTCGGCCCGGTGGCCTGCGTCATTCCGGCCGACGGGCTGGACCATGCCATCTCGATCGCCAACGACAGCGAACATGCATTGTCGAGCGGCATCGTCACACGCGGGCTCGCCGCGGCCGAGATCTTCCGCCGCCGGTCGCGAGCCGGACTCGTGATGGTGAACGCTCCGACCGCCGGCATCGATTACCACGTTCCCTTCGGCGGTCGCGGGCCATCGGGCTATGGCGGGCGCGAGCAGGGCAGTGCGGCGGTCGAGTTCTTCACCGAGGGAAAGACCACGTACATCAATCATGGCATCACCGGGTGACGTTGGCCGGATGACATCGGCCGGATGATCGATCACCGGATGATCAATCAAGAGCCGAACGGCGGAAGGCCGGTCGGCCGAATTCTGAATGGGAGTGAAGTGATGTCCGAGACGATTGCGTTCATCGGTCTGGGTGCCATGGGCTTGCCGATGGCGTCCAATTTGGTTCGCAAGAACTTCTCCGTGGTCGGGTTCGACCTCGATCGGGCCAAGCTCGACAGCTTGGCGGCGCTCGGCGCGCGTTCGGCCGACAGCGTGACCGCGGCGGTCCGGGAGGCGACCATCGTCGTCACCATGCTGCCCGCTCCGCCGCATGTGCGCAGTGTCATCCTGGAGACCGACGGTGTTCTTGCGAACCTGCGGCCGGGCTCGTTGATCATCGATATGAGCACCGTCGATCCGCAGACCACGGACGACGTTGCCGCAGCGTGCCGGGAGAAGGGAATCGCCTTCGTCGATGCTCCGGTGGGCCGTCTGGTCAGCCATGCCGAACGCGGAGAGTCCCTGTTCATGGTCGGCGCCACCGACGAAGGCTTCACCCGTGCCGAACCCTTGCTGCAGGCCATGGGAACAACGATTCATCGTTGTGGTCCGGAGGGTGCCGGCACCCGGATGAAGATCGTGAACAACTATCTGGCGGTGATCGGCGCGCAGTTGACGGCTGAAGCGATCCTGCTCGGCACCAAGCTTGGTTTGCCTGTCGACGTCATGAAGGCGGTTTCGGGTGGCACCACGGCGACCAACGGCCAGTTCCAGATCAACTTCGCCACCAAAGTGCTCAAGGGTGACACGGCGCCCGGCTTCACCATCGACCTCGCTCACAAGGATCTGATGCTCGCTCTTGCGGCGGCGGCTCAGCAGAGGCTTGGCCTTCCGGTCGGATTGGCCGCGGCTGGTGCCCTCGGCGCGGCCCGGGGTGGGGCTTATGCGACGCGCGACTTTTCTGCGCTGCTTGACTACGCCTGCGACGTTGCGGGTGTAACCCCTCCGCGGCTGCCGGACTGAGCGGACACACTCACCAGCTCGACGACTTTGAAAAAGTCAAACCGGATTCGGGGAAACCAGAACATGAAGACCTTGGCGATCCTGACCACTTCGCTGATCGCACTGACACACGTTGCTTGGGCACAGGACATTTCGGATAACAAGGTCAAGATCGGCGTCATCACCGACCTGTCGGGTGTCTACACCGACATCGCGGGCAATGGCTCGGTCGTTGCGGCCGAACTGGCGGCGGAAGATTTTGGCGGCAAGGTCAACGGCGTTCCGATCGAGATCGTAAAGGCCGATCACCAGAACAAGGCCGATGTCGCCAGCTCCGTTGTCCAGAAGTGGTTCGATACCGAGCAGGTCGATGCCATAACCGATATGGTGACGTCGTCCGTCGGCCTTGCTCTTCAGCAGGTGGCGACGCGTTCCAAGAAGGTGGCGCTGAACACCGGGGCCGGCACCTCTGCGATGACCAACGCGGCATGCTCACCCTATGGCGTGTCGTGGGTCTACGATACCTACTCGCTGGCGACCGTGAACGCCAAGGCCACCTTGGAGAATGGCGGCGACAGCTGGTTCTTCATTACCGCCGATTACGCCTTTGGCCATGATCTGGAAAAGGACGTGCGGAAGGTCGTGGAGGCCAACGGCGGCAAAGTGGTCGGGAGTGTCCGCCACCCCTTTCCAACCCAGGACATGAGCTCGTATCTGCTGCAAGCCCAGGCTTCGGGTGCCAAGGTCATCGCGCTGGCCAACGCCGGTCAGGACACGATTACCGCGGTCAAGCAGGCGAAAGAGTTCGGCATTCTCGATGACAACAAGGTCAAGGTGGTGGCGTTGCTGGCCTTCGAGCCGGACATCCGCGCCATCGGTCTCTCCGACGCGGCCGGCATCCTCATGTCGAGTGGATTCATCTGGAACCGTACGCCTGAGACGGTGGCTTGGTCCGATCGCTTCTACGCAAAGACCGGGAAACGGCCGACCAGTGTGCAGGCCGGCACCTATTCCGCCGTTCTGCATTATCTCAAGGCCGTTCAGGCGGCGCGGACCGACAATGCCGACAAGGTGATGGAGGCCATGCGGGCCACGCCGGTCAACGATATGTTCGCCACCGGCGGTGTCGTGCGCGCCGACGGACGGATGCTGCATGAAATGTATCTGGTCCAGGTCAAGAAGCCTGAAGAATCGAAGGACAGCTGGGATCTGTTCAAGGTGATCGGAAAGGTGCCGGGAGAGCAGGCATTCCGCCCGGTCGCCGAAAGCCAGTGCGACCTTCTCAAGAAATAGAGGTCGCTTTTGCGCGGCGGCCGGTCGTTGTCGCCACAGTGCCATCACCCTTGTCAAGAGAACGGACGTGAACGAGACAAGTCAGATCGTAAAGGACACGGCAAGCCGGCTGTTCGCGGACAGGATTTCCCCGAAACTATTGCTCGAAGCTGAAGCCGGCGCTTGGCCTGGCGAGGAATGGGCGTTGATCGAGGAAATGGGTCTACCCTTCGCCATGGTTGGCGAGGATGACGGTGGCGTCGGGCTTGACGACGCCGATGCCCGCGACGCTGATCCGTGTCGCCGGCGCCGAGGCTGTGCCCCTGCCCTTGGCCGAAACCATGCTGGCCAACCGTTTCCTGGCCGCCGCCGGACTCCCGCTGGCTTCCGGACCGGCGACTGTCGCCCCGGTACGTCCCGAGGACCGCTTCTCTCTGGAACGGGTGAGCGATGGCTGGTGCCTGTCCGGCACCGCTCATCGCATTCCCTGGGGACGCACGGCCCGGACGATCGTCGTGTTGGCCGAGATGGGTCCGCAGTGCTTCGTCGTGCGGCTCGGCAATGAGCGGATCAGGGTTGAACCAGCCCAGAATCTCGCCTTCGAGCCGCGCGACAGCGTGATCGTGGAAGCCCTGCTTCCGGATGAGGCCGTGGCGCCGCTTCCCATCGGATGGGGGGTGGACGACCTGATCGCGATGGGTGCGGCTCTGCGCACCGCGGCGATTGCCGGCGCAATCGGACGGGTTCTGGAGATGACCATCGGCTATGCCAACGAACGCGTCCAGTTCGGACGCGCCATTGGCAAATTCCAGGCCGTCCAGCAGTCTCTGGCTGTTATGGCCGGGCACGCGGCGGCGGCCTCCGGGGCGGCCGATCTCGCCGCCGAAGGGCTGTCCCAGCGCGCCGGATCGATGGCCATCGGCGTTGGAAAGGCACGGGCCGGGGAAGCGGCGGGAGTCGTGTCGACGATTGCCCACCAGGTCCACGGCGCCATCGGCTTCACACACGAGCACAGCCTGCATTTCCTGACCAAGCGCCTCTGGTCCTGGCGCAGTGAGTTCGGGAATGAATCGCACTGGAACCGCCAATTCGGAGAGCAGATGGCCAAAGCCGGCGCCGATGGTGTTTGGCCGTTGATCGCAGCTCTTTAATCGGCATCGCTCTTTCCGGAGAAACCCAATGCAGGATTTTTCATTTCCGGCGCCCCCGACGGCGCCGGACACGGCTGAATTGCGCGCGGAGGTCCGGGACTTCCTGGCCACCGAGCTGGCTGATTATCCGGCAGCCAAGCGCATCCGCTCCTGGAGCGGCTTCGACGCCGACTTCAGCCGCAAGCTGGGACAGCGCGGCTGGATCGGCATGACGTGGCCCAAGGAGTATGGGGGGCATGAGCGTAGTGCAATCGAACGCTATGTCGTGCTCGAGGAGTTGCTGGCGGCCGGCGCGCCGGTTGCGGCGCACTGGATCGCCGACCGTCAGAGCGGCCCTCTGCTGCTGAAAGTCGGGACTGAAGAGCAGAAGCGCACCATCCTGCCGCGAATTGCCGCCGGAGAGTATTTCTTCTGCATCGGCATGAGCGAGCCGGATTCCGGATCCGATCTTGCTGCCGTACGGACACGCGCCGTACCGGTGGAGGGGGGATGGCAGGTCAACGGCACGAAGCTCTGGACCACCTATGCTCATCATGCCCATGCCATGATCCTCTACTGCCGCACCGGCTCCGCGGACGACCGGCATGGCGGGACCAGCCAGTTCCTGGTCGACCTGACGATTCCGGGCATTACCATCCGCCCGATCGCCGATCTGTCGGGTGCGCGGCATTTCAACGAGGTCGTGTTCGAGGATGTGATCCTCCCTCACTCCGCCTTGATCGGACCGGAGGGGAATGGCTGGGCTCAGGTGATGAGCGAACTGGCCTATGAGCGCAGCGGTCCCGAGCGCTTCCTGTCCACCTTCGTTCTGCTGGTCGAGCTGGTGCGGGCGATCAGCGGGCAATCGTCGTCAGACATGAAGGTGGAAGCCCTGGGCCGGCTCGGTGCGCATCTGGTGGTCCTGCGTCGCCTGTCGCGCTCCGTCGCCGGCATGCTTCAAAACGGTTCCAACCCGGCATTGCAGGCAGCGGTCGTCAAGGATCTCGGCGCGATCGTCGAGCAGGAGATTCCGGAGATCGTCCAGCAGCTTTTGGCGACCGAGCCGGATCTTCGATCCTCCGATAGCCTATCGGCGGTACTGGGATATGCCATTCTCAACGCGCCGGCCTTCTCCCTGCGGGGTGGAACACGCGAAATCCTGCGCGGCATCATCGCGCGCGGCCTTGGCCTGCGCTGATCCACCCGATTTAGACAATCCTTGCTTGCGGCAACTGGTTACCTTGGAGTTTCAGCATGTCAGATCCGGTGCTTTTTGAGAATGATGACGGCATCGTCACGCTGAGGATCAACCGGCCTGAAACCCGGAATCCCATATCCGATCCCGACATGATCGAGGCTTTGCTCCAGGCGCTGGACCGGATCGACAGTGATGTATCGGTTCGCGTCGCGATCTTGACGGGTGTCGGCACCAGCTTCTCCTCCGGTGGCAATCTGAAGACGATGGGGGAGCATGGCGGCATAAACGATTCCCTGCCGGCTCAAACGCGGCGCAACTACAAGTTCGGCATCCAGCGCCTTCCTTTGGCCTTCGAGGCGTTGGAGGTTCCGGTCATCGCGGCGGTCAACGGTCCGGCGATCGGCGCCGGATGCGATCTCGCCTGCATGTGCGACCTCCGCATAGCAGCGCAAAGCGCCATTTTCGCCGAGAGCTTCGTCAAGGCCGGGATCGTACCGGGTGATGGTGGTGCATGGCTGCTGCCGCGCGTTGTCGGATTCTCCAAAGCTTGCGAGATGTCCCTGACGGGCGACCCGATTACCGCAGCCGAAGCGCTGGCCTGCGGTCTCGTGTCACAGGTGGTTCCGGATGAAGAGTTGCTCAGCCATGCGCGCAAGCTGGCGCAGCGCATCGCCGCCAATCCCCCCCATGCCGTTCGCATGACCAAGCGGCTGTTGCGGGAGGGGCGCAACTCATCGCTGAACGCGTTGCTGGAAATGTCGGCGGCGATGCAGGCGCTCGCTCATGCGACAGGCGATCACAAGGAAGCTGTGTCCGCCTTGCTGGGCAAAAGGCGGCCGACCTTCACTGGACGATGACGGCAGCGGATGCCGTCACGGGAAATATGATCGAAGGAATAGGCATGGCCACCGGAACCAATGACATCATCCTGGAGGCGCGCAATCTGACGAAGGAGTTCAAGGGCTTCGTGGCGGTGAAGGAGGTGAACCTGCAGGTTCACCGCGGCACCATCCATGCGCTGATCGGCCCGAACGGCGCCGGCAAGAGCACGGTGTTCAACCTGCTGACCAAGTTCCTCACCCCCACCCGCGGCCAGATCCTCTACAAGGGCCGCGACATCACCCGCACCAAGCCGGCGGACATCGCGCTGATGGGGCTGGTCCGCTCCTTCCAGATCTCGGCCGTCTTCCCGCACTTGAGCGTGCTGGAGAATGTCCGGGTGGCGCTGCAGCGGCCGCTCGGCACCAGCTTTCATTTCTGGAAGTCCGAATCGTCGCTCTACGACCTGCACGACCGGGCATTGGAACTGATCGAGGCGGTGAACCTCACCCCCTGGGCCGGCCACACCGCCGCCGAGCTGCCCTATGGCCGCAAGCGCGCGCTGGAGATCGCCACCACGCTGGCGCTCGACCCGGAGGTGATGCTGCTGGACGAACCGCTGGCCGGCATGGGCCATGAGGACATCGAGGGCACCGCGGCGCTGATCAAGCGCGTCGCCGCCGACCGCACCGTGCTGATGGTGGAGCACAACCTGTCGGTCGTCGCCCACCTGTCGGACACCATCACCGTGCTGCGCCGCGGCGAAATCCTGGCGGAGGGACCGTACGAGGTCGTCTCCAAGAACCCGCAGGTGATGGAAGCTTATATGGGGACCGGACATGCCTGACGGGATGCAGACGAAGACTGCCCACACCGGAACGGCGATGCTGGAGATCGCCGACCTGCACGGCTATTACGGCGAAAGCCATGTGCTGCACGGCGTCAGCCTGGAGGTGCGGCAGGGCGAGGTGGTGACGCTGCTGGGCCGCAACGGCGCCGGCAAGACCTCGACCATGCGCGCCATCATGGGGATCATGGGCAAGCGCACCGGCTCCATCCGCTTCCAGGGGCAGGAGCTGATCGGCATGGCGCAGCACAGGATCCCGCGGCTGGGCATCGGCTATGTGCCGGAGGAGCGCGGCATCTTCTCCAGCCTCAGCGTCGACGAGAACCTGACGCTGCCGCCGGTGGTGAAAGAGGGCGGGATGACGATCCCGCAGATCCACGACCTGTTCCCCAACCTGAAGGGCCGCGGCTCGACCCAGGGCACGCGGCTGTCGGGCGGCGAGCAGCAGATGCTGGCGATCGCCCGCATCCTGCGCACCGGCGCCACCATGATCCTGCTGGACGAGCCGACCGAGGGTCTGGCCCCGGTCATCATCGAGCAGATCGGCGTGGCGGTGCGGGCGCTGAAGGCGCGCGGCTTCACCATCGTGCTGGTGGAACAGAACTTCCGCTTCGCCGCCACCATCGCCGACCGCCATTACGTGATGGAGGAGGGCCATGTGGTCGACATGATCCCCAACGACCAGCTCGAAGCCAACATGGACAAGCTCCACACCTATCTCGGCGTATGAGCGGGAGAATTTTCTTATGTTCCAGCTCCTCGGCGTTCCGCCCCAAGTCCTGTTCGGGCAGCTTCTGCTCGGCCTGATCAATGGTTCCTTCTATGCGCTGCTCAGCCTCGGGCTGGCGGTGATCTTCGGCATGTTGAACGTCATCAACTTCGCCCATGGCGCGCTGTACATGGTCGGCGCCTTCGTGGCGTGGCTGCTGCTGACCTATGCCGGGATCGGCTATTGGGGGGCGCTGGTGCTGGCGCCGGTGGCGGTCGGGCTGCTGGGCATCGCGCTGGAGAAGTCGATGCTGTCGCGGCTCTACAAGCTGGACCATCTCTACGGCCTGCTGCTGACCTTCGGGCTGGCGCTGATCCTGGAAGGGGCGTTCCGCCACCAGTACGGCGTGTCGGGCCAGCCCTACCCGATCCCCGCCGCCCTCCAGGGCGGGCAGAACCTGGGCTTCATGTTCCTGCCCAACTATCGCGCCTGGGTGGTCGTCGCCTCGCTCACCGTCTGCTTCGGCACCTGGTTCGCCATCGAGCGCACCAAGTTGGGCGCCTATCTGCGCGCGGCGACGGAGAACCCGACGCTGGTCCAGGCCTTCGGCATCAACGTGCCGGTGATGGTGTCGCTGACCTACGGCTTCGGCGTGGCGCTGGCCGGGCTGGCCGGCGTGCTGGCGGCGCCGATCTATCAGGTGTCGCCGCTGATGGGGACCAACCTGATCATCATCGTCTTCGCGGTGGTGGTGATCGGCGGCATGGGCTCCATCCTGGGCGCCATCGTCACCGGCCTGGGGCTGGGGCTGCTGGAGGGGCTGACCAAGGTCTTCTATCCGGAGGCCTCCAACATCGTCGTGTTCGTCGTGATGGCGATCGTTCTTCTCATCAAGCCCGCGGGCCTCTTCGGACGGGAGCGCTGATCCATGACCGTCGCCAGCAACGCCACCACCATCGCCATGCGCGGGGCCTCCCGCGGCACCGGCCCCGTCCTGATCGCCGCCGTCCTGCTGGCGGTCGCCGTCGCGGCGCCCTTCGTGCTGTATCCCGTCTTCCTGATGAAGGTGCTGTGCTTCGCATTGTTCGCCTGCGCCTTCAACCTGCTGATCGGCTTCGCCGGCCTGCTCAGCTTCGGCCATGCCGCCTTCTTCGGCGGCGCGGCCTACATCGCCGCCCATACGGTGAAGGTCTGGGGCTGGGCGCCGGAGTTCGGTCTGCTCGCCGCCACCGCGGTGGCCGGGGCGATGGGTCTGGTCTTCGGCCTGATCGCCATCCGCCGGCAGGGCATCTATTTCGCCATGATCACGCTGGCGCTGAGCCAGATGATCTTCTTCCTGGCGCTGCAGCTGCCCTTCACCCATGGCGAGGACGGCATCCAGGGCGTGCCGCGCGGCACCCTGTTCGGGCTGTTCGACCTCAAGCAGCCGCTGACCATGTACTACACCGTGCTGGCGATCTTCCTCGCCGGCTTCGCGCTGATCTGGCGTACCGTCCACTCGCCCTTCGGGCAGGTGCTGAAGGCGATCCGCGAGAACGAGCCGCGCGCGGTGTCGCTCGGCTACCGCACCGACCGCTACAAGCTGGTCGCCTTCGTGCTGTCCGCCTCGTTGGCGGGTCTGGCCGGCGGAACCAAGGCCATCGTGTTCCAGCTTGCCAGCCTGACCGACGTGACGTGGCAGATGTCGGGCGAGGTGGTGCTGATGACGCTGCTGGGCGGCATGGGCACCTTGCTCGGGCCGGTGGTCGGCGCCGGGCTGGTGGTGACGCTGGAAAGCTACCTTGCCGCCACCAGCCTGCCGGTGCCGGTGGTGATCGGCTGCATCTTCGTCGTCTGCGTCCTCGTTTTCCGCCGCGGCATCGTCGGCGAAGTGAAGAATTATTTGGGAAAGAACAGGGCGTGAGTCCTGGTGAACCGCATCAAGGCGGGCGACTTGGCCGGCGCGGCGATGATCGCCGATTTCTCGCCCCATGCCATCGGCAAAGCCGCCTCCGCCTTTCTGGCGGCACCGGTCGCCTTGCGGCTTCCGGACGGCAGCCAGCAGATCCTGGCGACGCTCGTGTTCCGGATCGAGGCGGGTGGGCTCGACCGCATCATGCAGGCGAGCGATGGCATGGGAGAAACCGGAGACACCTTCCTGGTCGGGGAGGATGGACGTCTGCGCAGCACGCCGCGCTTTTCCGGCGGACAAGGCATACTGGCACCTTATGACGGTCTGGTCGTCGCCGCGGCGAAGACCGACACCACCAAGACCGTGGCGGGAGAGGTGTTGAACGCCTCCAACGATCTTGCGCGGTAGGCGGGCGACCTCCAACAGGAGATCGATCGCTTCCTCGCTGACATCAGAGCCGCATAAGGATGCAAACCATAAAGGTCCTTGTCCCCGTGAAGCGGGTCGTCGACTACAACGTGAAGATGAGCATGAACCCGTTCGACGAGATCGCCGTCGAAGAAGCCGTGCGGTGCAAGGAAGCCGGCAAGGCGACCGAGATCGTCCACCGCTGGTGGTCGCCACCGCCAAGAGCGGTTACGGCCACGTCCTGGCCGGCGCCACCTCGGTCGGCAAGAACCTCCTGCCGCGCGTCGCGGCGCTGCTGGACGTCGCCGCCATCTCCGTCATCCTACCCGGTGAAAGTCTCGTCACCGTCCGCACCACCGCCTTCGAGACCGCCGCCAAAGGCGGTTCGGCCTCGGTCGAGGCGCTGTCGGGCGCCTGTTCAAGGCCGTGCCGGAGCTGACGGCGCATATTGAGCCGGCACCGGCTCCAGTGGCTTCGGCGACGATCAGCCCTGTGTCTGGGAGCGGCTGGGCAACAGGTTTCACAGCTACGCGTGCAGATGGCCTGAGCTGTTCGAAGCAGCAGACACAGCTGCTGCTGGTCGAAGCCACGCCGCTGGCCCAATCGCCGGGAGCGGTAACTTACCGTCGAGCGAGCCGCTCCCAGCATGAGGCATGTCCGCTGCTATCGCCGCTGAGCGATGCTGCGTCTGGATCCCAATGGTTATGTGATTTCGAACGCCTCAAGGTCCGGATGGCGCATCCAGGTCCAATAATCCACCAGACGAAATGGGCAGGAGATAATGTTACGTCCAGCGCTGTTCAGATAGTAGCTGCGGGCCTTCGGATGCGTCCAGATCATCTTGGTCATCTGACGTTCGACCTTCTCGTTCCATGCCGCGCACGCAGATTCGGTCGGGACAATCTCCTTTGCGCCCTTGGCAATCATCAGATCCAGGGATTCGATGATATAGTTGATCTGGCATTCGATAACCATATTCACACCGGCG
This sequence comes from Azospirillum sp. INR13, assembly GCF_015390205.1. NCBI lineage: Bacteria > Pseudomonadati > Pseudomonadota > Alphaproteobacteria > Rhodospirillales > Azospirillaceae > Azospirillum > Azospirillum sp. INR13. The sequence continues at coordinate 11,735 of NZ_VUOI01000021.1, read as the reverse complement.
GCGTGGTTCGGTGCGCTGTTTGGCCCCAGGGTGAAGAAGAAGTTGGGATAGCCAGGCGCCACCACCCCGAGATAGGCGCGTGGATTGTCGTCGCCCCATTCGGCTCCTAGATCGCGACCACCCTGTCCCTTGATCGTCAAGGAGCCGATGATTTTGGCAATATCGAAGCCGGTCGCCAGTGCCAGAACGTCGGCCGCCACCCGCGTACCGTCCTTCAAGACGACCGCATCCTCTTCGATATGATCGATGCCGCGCGTTTCCAACGTAACGTTCGGCCGTTTCAGAGTGTCGATCCAACCGCCGTCGGCATCCAGGATAATACGTTTGCCAAAAATCGGATAATCGGGGGTGAGCTTTTCCCGCAGATCGGGCCGGTCGGCCAGCTTGTGATTAAGATACGCCAAGGCATACTGCCGCGCACCTTCGTTCTGTGCGGAGATTGACATCGACTTGTCAGGCCAGTTGTCATCCTGGCAGACATTGCCGTATAGCCCATCGCCGGTGAACCAGTAAACGCGAAAGCGGAACCATTCCTTATAATGCGGGATTTCGCGCAAAGCGAACTGCACACCCGGTGTTACGTCCGCATTGATGTCCGGGTTGTTCAGGACCCAGTGCTTGGAGCGTTGAAAGACCGTCACATGTTCGGCGATCGGTGCGACGGCGGGCGCAAGCTGCGCGGCGCTGGCGCCCGTGCCGATCACGGCAATTTTCTTGCCTTTGAGGTCGACTCGCGGATCCCAGCCGGCGGTATGCATGGCTGGCCCCTTGAAGGTTTCGAGCCCGGGAATCTTGGGCATCGACCAGCGGTTCAACAGGCCGTGGGCGAGGATGACGGCGTTCGCCCGGACCGTGGTCGCCACGCCATCCTTGTTCCGGATCGACACGTGCCAAACATGTGCCGCTTCGTCCCAGACGGCGCCGATGACGCGCGTCTCGAAGCGGATGTTCTTGCGGATGCCGTACTTGTCAGCGACCCCGGTCAGGTAGCGGTGGATTTCCGGTCCCTTGGGGTGATAGTGGCTCCAGTTGGGGTTCAGTTCGAACGAATAGGAGTAGAAGTGGCTCGGCGTGTCGACGCCGACGCCTGGATAGACATTCTCCCACCAGGTGCCGCCGACCTCGGCATTTTTCTCGAAAATCGTGTAGTTATAACCGGCCTCGCCCAGCTTCACGCCGGCGGCGATGCCAGTCATGCCGGCGCCGATGACGACAACGTGGAAATCGGAGGGTGGATGAACCCGATCCGGCAATTCCTTGCGCGGTACGGAAGGCTCGAAGCCCATCTGGTCGTGTAGGACGGGGATGAATTCGGGATCGACCACCTCGCCGACACTGATGCTCATCATCTTGCGCATGAATTCGCGATCCAGTGCCTTTCGTTTCGGCGGTGTCGCGGCGGTCAGCAGGTCAAAGAGACGCTGGCGCAGATCCTCGGCGAGTCCATCTGGAATATTTGTCGGCTCGGGCGAGTATATCGAGCGGATGTACGGCGAGAAGCGCTCCAGATACTCCTCGTCCTGGGTGAAGGTGATGTAGACCATCAGCAGGGTGGGGAGGTTCGCGTCGAGAAGGCTCTTACGCAGCCCATCATGATCTTTGATGGGCAGAGCGCCATCGTCTGCCACCATCGTTTCGGCAGTGTCCAGCATCGGGGTCTCCAGATTTTGTCCAGCTGGCAGAAGGAAGCGGCAGTGGCCGATCCCATGCCCGTTCGTTCATGTCCAGAGGTCAGTCGCGCGCTGCGCCCAACTCGACCACGGAGAGGATGTGGAATTCGTGTCCGGGGAACACGTAATCGAGTTCGAAGACGAAGGCATCGCCCAGCGGTCCGCCGACGAGAAGATCGGTTTCAACGAAAGCCTGCACCCCGTTCCGGCCGAATGTGTACCGTGTGACCCCTCGGTAGAGCGGTGATTCATCCAGGCGGCGGTCGATCTCCTGGTCGCCCGGTGGAGCGCGATTGACCAGGAACTTCAGGCGGCCCTTCAACGCCGGATCGGTTTCGGCGAGCTGTGCCAGTTGCGCCATTCGCTCCTCGACCGCGTTGAGCGAGGGAATGAGAAAGCCGACATGAAGGTTCTGCTCGGGATCGCGGGCTTGCCCCTGGCGGGCGGCAGCGACAGCGGGATGCTCGTCGATCCCGCCCACATCGAGCTTCTGCCGGATGACGTCCATGAGGGCCGCCAACGGTTCGGGCAGGAGACTGAGAAAAACGATACCGTCGCCTCGATTGGGCTCCGCACGGTTTACGGTGAAGCGATAGAACTCGCTGCCGTTCGGCAGGGGCAGTGTCTGGGTCAGCGTAAGCCCCAGGGTTTCCATCAGGCGGGCTGCTGCCGGTCCGTCCTCCCTGCGGCGGTAATGCAGATTGACGTGACCGAACGTTATAGGAGAGCCGGTCTCCTGAAGGGTGGTGTCAGGCATGCTTCCCCCTACGTGTTTAAGAACTCTTGCCGAGATTTGTCCCGGGAAACGGCGCAGCGCCAATTGTAAGTAAATACTAACTTATCACGGCGTCAACACGCATTGAACCGGGAAATGCAGACGGAGTGGACGGATGGGCTCCGCTCCGTCGAGCGCCGCCTCAGTGCGCGACCAGCATCGGAACAGAGGACTGGGTGAGCAGCCTTCCCGTGGTGCTGCCGATCATTGCTTCGCGCAGACGGGACCGGCCGAAGGCACCCATAACGATCAGGTCGGCGCCGGTGCCCTCGGCGCGCGCCAGGATGGACCCGCCGACACCATGGACATCGTCGAGCTTCATCACCTTGACGGTCGCGGCGACTCCGTGCTGCGAGAGATAGTCCACCAGAGGTCGGCCGGGCATCTGGAAGGCCGTATCCGGTTCTCCGGCCAGGACGACCAGCACCTCGACGGACGCGGCGGCTTTCAAGATCGGGAGCGCGCTGCGGACGGCACGGATCGATTCCGGACTGGAGTTCCAGGCGACCAGCACGCGCTGCCCCACCGTCGCCACCGCCGGACGCTCCGGCACCATCAGCACCGGCGTACCGGACGCCTGGATGATCTGACCGCTCATACGCCTGCCGCTCGGCTGATCGATTTCCGACGGGCCGAGGACGATCAGATCGCTGCAGCGGGCGCGGGGCGGCCACCACATCGACCACCGAACCGGTCAGGTCTTCCCAGCGGGTGTCGGAATGGCTGGCGGCATGCCGCGTAAACAGGCCATGGGCCTCGCCGGATAGCGTGTCGGCCGCCTTGGCCAGCGCCTCTGCCAGTCCTGGACCATTGAAGGACCGCGCCAGATAGGGGATCTCGATGGTCGGTCGCACGTGGAAGCCGGTAAGGCGCGAGCCGTGGGCCGCGGCCAAAGCGGCGGCTGTCTCGACCCGCACAGACACGCCCGTCGAATCGTCCACATACACCAGGATATCTCTCAGGAACATGCGTCTTCTTTCACGTCGTCGTGGCAAACAGGGGGGAGCGCCGGGGCGGGCGGTCGGCGACGGCGGCGGCCCGCCCGGCCCGACGGCCGGAGAATACGCAGTCGGACAGCGACAACCCGCTGACGTAGCGTGACGATGGCAATCCCAGCGCCGTTCGACCCGCGGCGTAGAGACCGGGGATTCCACCGCCGCTTTTGTCGCAGACTTGTCCGGTGTCCTCATCGACCACCAGCCCGCCGAGCGTCAGCACCGCCATCGGCAGCGTCGGCGCAGCCAGCGAGATGTCCATGGCGTACAGGGTGCCCTTCAACGCGTGGCGCGTGTCCGCCGATTTCCCCACGGGGTCTTCGGTCATGCCGTGCGCTGCCGCGTTGGCGGTGGCGATGCTGTCCCGCAGGGTTGCCGGGTCGGCGCCGATGCGGATGGCGAGTTCCTCCGGTGTCCTGGCCTTGGTCGCGCCCAACAGCATCATCACCAGCGCCGGCAGCGATTGGAACCCCCATAGGCCGCCGAACAGGCACTGACGGATCGACTTGCGCCGCAGCGCAGAGTCGATGATCAGCCACGCCTTGCCGTCTTGCTCCTCGACCACGGCGTGGCCAAACGTGGCGCCGTAGACCTGCTCATTGCAGAAGCGCTCGCCACGGCCATTGATAACGATCCCTTTCGGCCAATCGGCGGGCGGTGTAATGAAACGCCAGCACGAGATGTTGCCCAGCGCCTGCGCCGCCGCCGCGACGGAGAGACCGAGGCGCAGGCCGCTTCCGTCGCAGCCGGCCCCGCCGATCGGCAGGCCGCCGATGGTGTGTGGCGCGTGCTGGCGCCACAGGTCCGGATTGAAGATGAAGCCGCCGGTGGAGAGCACGACCGCGCGCGTCGCACGGATCAGTACCGGACGCGCCGCCTCGCGCTCGATGCGCGCGGCCTCGCGGCGGCACGCCTCGGCCTTCGCTGGCCGATAGAGCCGCCAGCGCGCGGCTTGCCGTTCGAGGGCCGCGTGGCGGAGACTGCGTGGATCGCCCGGCGGCAGCCGCATCACCTCGACGCCGATCACCCGCCCCGGCTGGCCGTCGACGGTCCGTTCGCACACCAGGCGGCGCACGGCGGCCTGGGTCATCGTCTCGGCACCGCTCGCCAGCGTGGCCTTCTTCAAGGCCGCGTACAGCGCCTCGCCGGACTGGCCACGCGCCACGGCGCGGTGGCCGCGCGGCGCCGGCTCTCCATAGGAGCCCCGATAGGCAGGCACCGCTTCGTTGCCGGAGAAATAGAGGAACGCGCCGTCGGGCGGATAGGAGGTCTTGTACGGCGGCATTGTGGAGCCGAAAATTACCCCCTGTCGCTCCAGCCATTCGAGGTTGGTGACGCTTTCATCACAGAAACGGCGCAGCGTCGCGTCGCCGACCACCCCGTCAACCTCGCGCCGCAGATAGTCGAACATGGCTTCCGGCGTATCGCTGTAGCCGGCGTCGCGCTGGTGACGCGTGCCGCCGCCGGCATAGACGACGCCGCCCGAGATGGCGCTGGCGCCGCCGCCTTCGAATCGGTCGATCACCAGCACACGCGCCCCGGCATCGCGGGCTTCGATCGCCGCACAAGCGCCGGCGGCGCCCCAGCCGACGACCACCACCTCGGCTTCGGTCTGCCACCCCGGGTCATCGTCCGGCCCGATCAGCAACGGCGGCAGGATCTCCGTGACGGTGTCCGTTGGCACGGATCGCGTGCTCATGCGCACGCCTCTAGATTGGTCTCAAGCAGATCGGAGCGCTGTAGCGGGATCGGCTCGCCAAGCATGTCGGCCACCGCGCGCCACGCGAATGTCATCGCCGGCCCCAGCGTCGATCCCGCGCCCGGATAGGAGGGGCCCATCACCGACGCGCTGTTGTTGCCGACGCAGTAGAGTCCGGGAATGGCCCGGCCCTCGCGGTCGAGCACGCGGGCGTCGCGGTCGGTCAGCAGGCCACCCTTGGTGCCGATGTCGCCCGGCCACAGCTTCATGGCGTAGAACGGTGTCTGATCGACGGGTGCGAGGTTGGGGTTGGGCCGAACATTGACGTCGCCGTAGTAGCGGTCGAAGACGTTGCCGCCGCGGTCGAAGTCTTCGTCCTCGCCGCTACGGGCGAATGTGGCCATGCGGTCGGCGCTGTGGCGCAGGCCGTCGGGGGCGATGCCGATCTGCCGGGCGAGCGCCTCCAGCGTGTCCGCCTTCCAGACAACCGTGCCCCACCAGTGGCTCGGGACGCGGGCGTCCGGCATCGCCGCCTTGGGCATGAGCGGGCCCATCGGGTAGCGCGCGCGGAAGCGCGCATCGAAGACGATCCAGGCCGGCACGGCGCCACCCGTCGTCGCGTGGTCGGCGAGCATCGCCTGCTGGAACTCGGGGTAGGGGCAGGATTCATTGACGAAACGCTCGCCCCTGGCGTTGACGACAATGCAGCCGGGCATCGAGCGTTCGACGAAGAGACCGCGGAATTTTTCCTCGCCAGGCACCTCGATGGTCGGGCACCCCCAGCTCAGATTCATCAGATCCAGCACCCCCCCAGCCGCTTCGCCGGCACGGATGGCGTCGCCGGTGTTGCCGCCGACCGGTGTGGCCGTCCACCCCTGCTGCGTAGGCTTCGGCAGGAACTGCTCGCGCATGGCCTGGTTGCGTTCAAAGCCGCCGGCGGCGAGCAGCACGCCGCGCCGCGCCAGCACCTGTTCCTCGCCGTGTGCGTGGTCCAGGATCACACCGGTGACGGAGCCCTGCTCGACGATGACGGACCGCAACGCGCTGCCGGTCCGGATCGCCACCCCGCGCCGCCGTGCCACGGCCAGCAGCCCGGCGACCAGCGCCTGCCCGCCGGTCATGCGGCGATCCAGCCGGCTCTTCCGTCGCCAGGGATAGTCGGTGGCATAGCGCAGAATATTCTTCACCACCGTCCAGGTCGAACCGGGTCCCCGGGAAAGGATGGTGTGGGCGTCGAACGTGTTGAGGCTGATGCGCCCGAACATCTGCTGGCCCGGATTGCCTGGACGGAGCAGGGCCAGCCCGTCGAGCCCCAGAGTCGCCGCGTCGAAATCCACGACGTCCATGGTCCGCCCGCCGGGGCGGGCACCGGGAAGGGATGGGTAGTAGTCGGCATACAGCGGCATGCAGCGATAGGGCACGCCAAGCTCACCCAGGTAGCGGGCCATCACCCGCGCCGTCTCGACATAGGCGAGGATTCGGTCGTCTTTGACCATGCCGCGCGCGCAGGCTTTCACATAGCGGAAGGCATCGTCCAACGTGTCTTCGATGCCGGCGCTTCGCTGATCGTCGTTGCATGGAATCCAGATGCCGCCGCCGGAGATCGCTGACGTGCCGCCAACCCGATCGGTCTTCTCGATCACCAGCGTTCGGAGGCCGCACTCGGTCGCCCGGATCGCGCCCAGAAGCGCACCAGCGCCCGAGCCGACCACGATCACGTCGTACATCGTGCCGTTCTTGTCGCTGCTCACTGTGGATCCCTACCCTTCCTGTGTGGAGAACTCCGGCGCCGTCGGGTGGCCAGTGGACCCGATCGCCGCATGGAGGTCCTGCCTGCGGCCGAAAAACCTTTTGGCGCGATATACTGAGGACGATGGCGATGGCCGGCCCGCTGCGCCCCGACTCTCCCATCGATCAGGACGGGAAATCATCGTCCAAGCGGACTATCCGGTGGCACGGGATAGGATGGTCTGAACCGAATGCGGCATGCTGAACCTGTTCGACTGCGCACAAGGCAGCTACACTCGCAGCCGGTTCCATTCGCCCTTGAGCCTTTGTGCGGCCGGGGCGTTCGCTTCAAGGACGTGACACCCATGGACGAAGGACGCGTGTGCGAACCGCGCTCCGCTGACGAGTTGTCCCTCGACGCCTTCAGCGACCTTGTCGGACTGTGCTATCAAGGGCCCCATTGAGACCGTTCCGTGGAAGAGTTTCCTGGACCGCATCCGGATCGACCTGAACGCGCGCTATTCCACCTTCGTTTTGCGCAATCCGACGGACAAGGGTGGCGGGCTGATGGTGAACTCCGGGGAGGCGGTGTCCACCGAGATGACCGAGGCGTACAACGAGACCTATTTTACGCTTGATCCCTTCCTCAATCTGCCGGCGAACACGGTGGTCACGGCGGAAGAGATCGTCGGATCGCAGGCGTGGCGGTCCAGTGCCTTCTTTCGCGAATACCTCGAGCCTCTGGGAATCGGCAACATCCTTGGCGCCGACCTGTATACGGACGAGGGTATCCATTGCCGGTTCCGGGTATCGCTCGGGGCCGGGCAGCCGGATTTCTCGGCGGCGGACCGCGCGCTGTGCCGCCTGATGCTGCCGCACCTGCGGCGCTCTGTCAGCCTGCACAGTCGCCTGGACGCGCTGGAGTCCGAACGGCGCCTGTATGTGGGCACCATGGACCGGCTCTTGATCGGAACCGTGATTCTGGACGAGAACGGCAACATCCTGCGTATGAATCGGATCGCCGAGGACATCCTTTCGGAGCGCGATGGGCTGCGGCTGAGCGGCAGCACTCTGGCCGCGGAGGCCGGGCAGGAGCACAAGGAGCTGAAGCGCCTGATCAACGAAATACTGGGGCGCTCGGCATCGACGTCCGTGTCGGTGGTGGAGGCGCTGTCGATCACGCGCCCATCGGGGCGCGGCAAGCTGGGCATCCTGATCCGCAACGTGCCACTCACCGAATGGTCCGAGGGCAAGCGATATCCGGCAGCGGCGCTGTTCATCCGCGATCCGGAACGGCGTGGGCAGGCGTCCTACGAGCGGATCGTGCGCCAACTCTTCGACCTGACGCCTGCGGAAACGGCACTGGCGCTGTTGCTTGCGAATGGTTTGTCGCTGGACGAAGCCGCCGAACAACTCAACATCCGCCGCAATACGGCACGCGCACATCTGCGTACGATATTTTCGAAAACAGGAGTGACACGCCAAACTGAACTGGTCCGCACCATACTGAACAGCGTGATATCTTTGATATGACCAGCAGTAGGGAGCGTTTCTATTTATCAGCTTGATTTCTGGAAATTAAAATACTCAGGGCCTCCCTGAGTGAAGCCACCTCACTCAGGGAGTACAGTGATGAGCATCCGCATCTCCGAGGTGGTGAACATTCTTTGTACGATCTCTTCGCCGGCAAGCGCTGCGCTACGCCCGCATCAGCGCGGCGGCGGAGGCGGGCCGGCCTCGTCGGAGCGGCCGACGATGGCGAAACGGCCGACAAGGTCCTCGCCGATCGCTTGCACGAGCATTGACCGGCGGCGGCTGACCGTACGGGCGATCCACCACCGGCCGTCGCGGCGGACGAGAGAATCGTCATAGCTCACGGCGAGTTGAACGAGCCGGCGAGTCACCGTGTCGATCTGGAAGAAATAACAGTCGAAGAAGCCATGGGCCGTGTCCGGCCCGGTCAACTCGACAACGGGATTCTGCCCGTGATGCATGTCCACGATGCTGGGCCGGCAGCCGAGCTGCCGGAAAGTGTCGACGAAGGACTCCCGGTTGGTGAAGAGCGGAAACCCTTCGAAGTCGATTACGGCGTCGGGTAGGAAGCAATCGCGCACGTCGTCCGGGCGCTTGTCGTCGCAGGCGCGCAGGTATCGCCACTTCAATGCCTGGATCGCGGCCACATCTTCCAGTGCTGCGACGCGCTGTTCGAGAGTCGGGTTGGTCATCGATCACCCTCGCTGGTCAACGCACGATGGCCGGGTGCGGGACGCGCGGTGCGCCGAGCGCATCGCGGTAGGACGGAGGGGTGCGGCCCCCTTCGTCGGACAGTCCATACCGTCGTGCCAGTTCGGCGCCGATCTGGGTGCTTCCCGTGAGAGTCATGCGTTCAGGATCGGCGTGCACGGCCGCAATGATCCGCCCCGTAAATTCGGGCGTCTCGGCGGATTCCATAAAGGTGACGTACTGGTCGGGGCGCTCCTGCACGGAGCGGGTGGAGCGCTCCGTGATCAGCGGGCCCATCCAGATCGACAGGGTGGCGACACCGTGATCCTTCAGGTCCACGCCCATGTCGGCGGCGAACTTGTCGATCCCAGCCTTCTGCGCGCCATAGGCCGGGCCGTGCATGTAGCAGACCGAGCCGAACGAGGAGGTGAAGGCAATCAGCGCCCCGCCGGTCCGGATCATCAACGGAGCGGCGTAAAAGCTCGCGACATAGTGCGACCGCAGTCCAACGTCGAGGATGTTCACCAGTTCAAGTGGGCGCTCCCAGAAGCCGCCCGGGTGATCAGCGCGTCGTGCAAGTCCGCCACGTTGTTCACGAGAACATCGAGCCGGCCGGATTCTGTGCGCACATGCTCGAACAGGGCGCGCACTTGGTCGTCGTCGGCGTGGTCCACTGCCATGGGGATACCGCGCCCGCCGGCCGCGGTAACCGCCCGGGCCGTGGCACCGATCGTTCCCGGCAGCGGCGCAGACCCCTCTTCCAAGGTGCGACCGGTGACGTAGACTGTGAATCCCGCCGCGCCCAGCGCGCGCGCGATGCCTGCACCTGCGCCCCGGCTTGCGCCGGTGACCACGGCGACCTTCCGATCCGATGCCACCCTCTGTCCTCCCCGCTCGTATCTTGCGTGCTTCACGTGAAGAACAGCAGATTCAAACTTATCTGCGTAAGAATCAATAGCATTGTCTACGCGTATTACGAAAAAAGGCCGGGCGCTAGGCGCCCGGCCGAAGTGTACACTCTGGGGAGGAAACGACAGAGTGTGACCGAGAAACTCGAGTTCAGAGGCCGGCCATCGATCTCGGCGGGCTGATCCGGTGGATGAGGCCGTGCGGCACGGTTCTCCAGGAACCCGCGGTCTCCATCGGTGAATTCGCCATGAGGCCGGCAGGTGCATCCTTGGACAGCCGGTCGAGGAAACGGATGCGAAATGCGGTCGCCGTGAAGAGGTTCGCCGGAAGTGTGACGTGCAGCCGGTCGTCCCCAGAGGAGGACGAAATCCAGGCCGAGCTTTCGGGGGCGGCCTCCCAATCCATGGCATCACCACAGGCTTCGGCGATGCGCACCGAATAGACGCCGTCGCCGGGCTGCTGATAATCACCGAGCGGGATCGACAGGATGCCATGGAGTGGCACGCCATGACCGGTGATGTCCCAAGGGCGTCCGAGCAGCTGCGTGGCAGCGGCCACCTGCCCGCCACTCAGAGCGGCGCGCACACGGCTGGACGAGATGACCTTCCCGTCTTCGTCACGGACCGGGGCGACGGTGGTAACGCCGAACCCATGGGCCGCACCCAAGCGTCGCAGGCACTCGACGTCGCCCATCCGCCGTGCGCCGAAGCGGTAGTCCTCGCCGACGATGACATGAACCACGCCAAGTCCGTGCACGAGCACCTGCTCCACAAATAATTCAGCGGGCATGCCGGCGACTGCACGATTGAAAGCACACACGAACGTGCCGTCCAGGCCATGTTGCGCAACGAGACGAAGCTTTTCCTCCGTCGTGGTCAGGACCTGCGGCTCCAACGCCGGGTTGAGGACGCGGCGCGGGTGTGGGGAGAAAGTCAGGATCGCAGAGCCCGCGGCCAAGCCGGCTGCGGTCGCCACCGCCTGGGACAGAAGCGCCTGATGCCCGCGGTGCACGCCGTCGAAGTTCCCGATGGCAAGCACCCATCGACGCGTTGCCCCGGCTACGGCCGTGAAGCGATGGTGTGTCAGCATGCTGAGGCGTTCCCGATGACTGTCTTGGTACCAAGCCGATGCGAGTGAAAACGACATTAGCCTGATGGAATCCAATATGCAAGCAATTTGCGTAGTATATGGCGTCAGAAAAAACGCATAAGCCGGATTATTGTCGCTGGTGGCTTCTCGCAGCAGCAGAATCCGGAAACCCCTCGGCAAGAAGCACGAGACCTACATAACAAGTTAGTGTATGCTTACAAACAAATGTCCGGCGCCACCGGAAAGGGTGGGCCATGGAGGGTGAGAGAAGAATGCTAAGAGATGCCATCAAGCGGGCTGAGGACGATCGCGCGCTGCCGCTCCAGGACGGGGGGAGCTGCGGACAGCCCTTGCGGAGGTCAACATTCAGACGCTTTTCATGGTTTATGTCCATCTGACCCATGACGAGGCCGTCTGGAGCAGTTTGCCTCATATTCATCCGGCTTTTCCGCCGTCCAGTGACATTCCGGTGGGTCTGGTTGCCGAGCTGCGGGGAAAGCTCCTTCATGTTCTGACCACCCCGGGGCAGCCGTGACGAACTCTCTCGTCGCTCATGCAGAGGATGATGAGCGTGGGCGTCGGTGAGCGGTGGACGACGAATACTGCCGCTGCTGCGCGAACAGATTGGGCTTCGAAATTCCCGAGCG
>NZ_VUOI01000020.1:0-82020 GCF_015390205.1 Azospirillum sp. INR13 | reverse complement strand
CGTGCCGGCGCCGCCCGCGACCAGCTGATCCGCGAATTCGGCTGGGAACCCAAGCCCGCCGAACGCGACGCCGCCCTAAGCCGCCTCGACCCCCGCCCGCCTGCGCACCACCCGCCCGGAACCGATGCGGACTCTGCATTGAGGGGGTGCCCTTCTACAAGGCGGGCAACTGCATTCGGCGATAAGCGCCCTCTCCCGCCCCGGGAGAGGGAGGGGACCCGCCAAAGGCGGGGAGGGTGAGTGGGGACTCGAGAATCCAGAACCGCATGGTTCCTTGGAACACCCCTCACCCTTCCCACCGCTTCGCGGCGGGCCCCTTCCCTCTCCCGGGGCGGGAGAGGGAGCAAATCCCGATTGCTCCACCCGCAAGGGGAGGGGGGCTTTTCGGCTGCCATCTTCCGGCCCATATGCAGGCCAACCGAAGCATGGAGCCTGGCGAACCACAGATGAGTCCTCCCGATACCGCCCAGACGCTGTCTTTCGCGCGTGTGCGCCAGCTGGCACTGATCGGCGCCGGATGCACCATCATCCTGTTCGGCCTGCTGCTGGCGCCTTTGCCCGGTCCCGGCGGGCTGCCGGTGATGCTGCTCGGCGGCATTCTCGTGCTGCGCAACTCCGCCGACGCCCGCCGCCTGTTCGTGCGCAGCAAGCGCCGCTATCCCCGCGTGTTCAGCCCGGTGGAACGCATCCGTGTGAAGCTTCGCGAGCGCCGCCTGCGCAAGATGAACCGCGGCTGACCGGCCGGTTGAACAGTGGAACACCGGCGGAAAACCGTTCCACACCGTTTCAAACGTTCCATTCGCCCCATCGGCCGCCCGCGGTCTGCCCTGCGGAAGCGGGCACTGGACAGCCGCGCCCCGCAGCCTCCATCTTGTGCGTCCGTTCGCATCAGGAGGGTTTGCGGTGAAGTCGGGCAACGCGTTGCTGTCCAGCTATGGCACCACCATTTTCGAGGTCATGTCCCGCCTGTCGGAGGAGCATGGCGCGATCAATCTGGGCCAGGGGTTCCCGGACGACCGTGGGCCGGCCGACGTGCTGCAGACCGCGGCCGACGCGCTGCTCCAGGGCTGGAACCAGTATCCGTCGATGATGGGCACCCCCGACCTGCGGCAGGCGCTGGCCGCCCATGCCCGGCGCTTCTACGGTCTCGACGTCGATTGGAAGACCGAGACGATGGTCACCTCCGGCGCCACCGAGGCGCTGACCGCATGCCTGCTCGGCCTGATAAATCCGGGCGACGAGGTGGTGCTGTTCCAGCCGATGTACGACAGCTACCTGCCCATCGTCCGGCTGGCCGGCGGCGTGCCGCGCTTCGTCTCGCTGAAGGCGCCGGACTGGAGCTTCAGCCGCGCCGACCTGGAGGCCGCCTTCTCGCCGCGGACCAAGCTGGTGCTGATCAACGACCCGCTGAACCCGGCGGCCAAGGTCTTCGACCGGGCGGAGCTGGAGCTGATCGCCGAGTTCGTCCAGCGCCATGACGCCTTCGCCGTCTGCGACGAGGTGTACGAGCACATCGTCTTCGACGGCCGCCGCCATATCCCGCTGATGACCCTGCCGGGCATGCGCGACCGCTGCCTGAAGATCGGCTCGGCCGGCAAGACCTTCTCGCTGACCGGCTGGAAGGTCGGCTACGTCACCGCCGCCCCGCATCTGCTGCAGCCGGTCGCCAAGGCCCACCAGTTCCTCACCTTCACCACCCCGCCGAACCTCCAGGCCGCCGTCGCCTATGGGCTGGGCAAGGAGGAGGGCTACTTCACCGGGCTGGCCGCCGGGTTGCAGGCCAAGCGCGACCGGCTTGCCGCCGGGCTCGCCTCCGTCGGCTTCGACGTGCTGCCCAGCGCCGGCACCTATTTCGTCGCCGCCGACATCGGCCGCTTCGGCTTCGACGGCGACGATCAGGCCTTCTGCCGCTGGCTGGTGGCGGAGGCGAAGGTCGCCGCCATCCCGGTCAGCGCCTTCTTCGTGGAGAATGCGCCGGCCGGCGTCGTGCGCTTCTGCTTCTCGAAGCGGGACGAGGTGCTCGACGAGGCGATCGCCCGCCTGCGCAGCCGCTTCGCGGGCAGCTAGGCGTTGCCGCGGCGGGAGCGATCTGCGCGCCCCCGCCGCAAAGCCATGGCGAAACCCCAGCCGCTTGGGCATACTCCCGCCGGTTTTGTCCAGGTCCGAGCCGACGCCAGGGCTGTCCCCGGTCTTGCGGTTTCGGACCCACCCGCGGAATTGGGGCCTGTCTCGAATGTTGCGTGCGCTGGCGCGTGTCTGTGCCGTTCTCGTCGCGTGCTCCGGCACGTACACCGTTTCCCGGACCCTCGCCGCCGATCCCCCGGCCGAGCCGGTGCCCTTCGGCGTGTCGGGCGTGGAGGTGGTGGCGGAGCGTGATACGCCGCAGGCCTGCTTCACCTTCACCGACCGGCTGGAGCGCTCGCGCGCCGTCAACTACCGCGACTATGTCGCGGTGGAGCCGGCGGTCGAGGGTGCCGCCATCGCCCGTGACCGCACCCTGTGCGTGGAGGGGCTGCGCCACGGCGAGACCTACCGCGTCACGATGAAGGACGGGCTGCCGGGCATCGACGGCAAGCGGCTGCCGGCCGCCGACACCCGCGAGGTGCAGGTGCCCAACCGCAAGCCCTCGCTGGCCTTCCGCGGCGCCGGCTACATCCTGCCCCGCGTCGGTTCGGACGGGCTGCCGCTACGCTCCATCAACCTGGATCGGGCGAAGCTGCAGGTGCTGCGCATCGCCGACCGGGCGCTGGTCGAGAAGATCTATTTCGGCCGCATCACCCAGCAGATGACCGACTACGACATCGGCGAGATTCTCGACAAGTCGGGTCAGGAGGTCTGGCGCGGCGAGATGGGGATCGGCAACCAGCCGAACCGCAGCGTCACCACCGCCTTCCCGATCGACGCCGTGCTCGGCAAGCTGGAGCCGGGCGTCTATGTCGCCGTGGCCGGCGCGGACGAGATCAAGCCGGGCGGCTGGGACCGCAAGGCGACCCAGTGGTTCGTGGTGTCCGACCTCGGCCTCAACACCATCCTCGGCGACGACTCGCTGGTGGTCTTCGCCCGCTCCGTCCAGGGCGCCAGCCCCGCCGCGGGCGTTGAGCTGCGTCTGGTCGCCCGCAACGGGTCCGAACTGGGCCGCGTCCAGACCGGGGAGGACGGGCTCGGCCGCTTCGACCTCGCCGCCTTGCGCGCCGCCGGGACCGAACCGGTGCAGGCCCTGTTCGCCGCGCGCGGCGACGGCGATTTCGCTGTTCTGGACCTGACCGCCGGCGGCGCTCCCTCGGCGGAGTCGCCGGACAAGCCTGCCCCGATCGCCCGCCCGATGACCGGCGGGTTCGACGCCTATCTCTATACCGAGCGCGGGATCTACCGCCCGGGCGAGACGGTGCAGCTGACCGCCCTGCTGCGCGACACCGACCTGAACCCGCCCGCCGGCAAGTCGCTGACCATCCGGGTCCTGCGTCCCGACGGGTTCGAAGTGGAGCGGCGCACCCTGGCCGACAGCGGGGCCGGCGGTTTCGCCACCCGCATCGACCTGCCGATGAACGCCTTCCCCGGCAGCTGGATCGTCACCGCCCATGCCGAACCGGACGGCCCGGCCATCGGCAAGGCGGAGTTCCTGCTGGAGGATTTCGTGCCCCCGCGGCTGGACCTGTCGCTGTCCTCCCCGACGACGGAACTGGCGGCGGACGGCGAGGCCGATGTCGCTCTCGACAGCCACTATCTGTACGGCGCGCCGGCTTCCGGCCTGCCGGGAGAGCTGACGGTCGCCCTGCGCGCCGCGGTGAACCCCTATCCCAACCTGCCGGGCTACCATTTCGGTCTGGCGCAGGAGGACGTGAAGCCGGCCCGCGCCGACCTGCCGGGCTTCATCACCGACTCCAACGGGCTCGGCCCGCCTGAAGGTCAAGCTGCCGCGTCCGCCCGAAAGCACCCGCCCGCTGGAAGCGGTGGTGCGCGCCACCCTGTTCGACATCGGCGGCCGCCCGGTCGGCCGCGACTTCGTCCTGCCGGTGCGTCACCAGCCCTTCGCCATCGGCATCAAGCCGCGCTTCGAGGGCGACGGCGTGCCGGAAGGCGCCACCGCCGGATTCGAGGTGATCGCCGTCGGGCCGGACGGCAAGCCGACCGACCGCGCCGACCTCTCCTACGAGCTGTTCGAGGAGGAGTACGACTACGCCTGGTACGAGGCGAACGGCCGCTGGGACTACAAGGTCACGGTGAAGGACCAGCGCGTGACCGGCGGCACCCTGTCGGCCCAGGCCGGCGGTCCGACCGCGGTGGAGGCCCCGGTCGCCGCCGGACGCTACCGGCTGGAAGTGTTCGATCCCAAGACCGGCGTCGCCACCAGCGTGCGCTTCGCCGCCGGCTGGTGGATGACCCCGACTGCCGGCGAGCGGCCGGACGCCGTCGACGTCTCGGTGATGATGCCGGCCTACCGCGCCGGGGAAAGCGCCTGGGTCTTCGTCAAGCCGCCCTATGACAGCCAGGTCCTGGTGGCGGTGGCCGACCGCGGCGTGACCTATGCCGTCACCCGCGCCATCGGCACCCAGGGCGCCTTCCTGGAAATCCCGGTCGGGCAGGGCTGGACCAGCGGCGCCCATGTGCTGGCGACCGCCTTCGCCACCTCCGACCCGCAGTCGAAGAAGCCGCCGCGCCGCGCGGTCGGCCTCGCCTGGCTGGCGATGGACAAGGCGCCGCGCACGCTGGACATCCGCCTGTCCGCCCCGGCGGAGGTGGAGCCGCGCCGCGCCATGACCGCCGACATCACGGTGGACGGCATCGCCGAGGGCAAGCAGGCCTTCGTGACCCTGGCCGCCGTCGACGAATCGGTGATGCAGCTGACCGACCAGCCGTCTCCCGATCCGGCCCGCCACTATCTGGGCAAGCGGCCGTTGACGGTGGAACTGCGCGACTCCTACGGCCGCCTGATCGATCCGGCCAGCCTGGACGCCACCCGGCCGCCGGCCGCGCCGGCTCCGCGCCTGCGTCAGGTCGCCGGGCTGGTGCCGCCCAAGTCGGAACGGGTGGTCTCGCTCTATTCCGGCATCCTGACCGTGGGAGCCGACGGCAAGGTCTCGGTTCCCTTCGATCTGCCCGATTTCCAGGGCCGCCTGCGCCTGATGGCCGTCGCCTGGAGCGAGGGCCGGATCGGCCATGCCGAAAGCCAGATGCTGGTCCGCGATCCGGTCGTCGCCGACGCAGTGCTGCCGCGCTTCCTCGCCCCGGGCGACACGGCGCAGGTGATGCTGTCGCTCGACAACCTGAACGGCCCGTCCGGCGATTACCGCATGACCCTGACCGCCGAGGGTGCCGTCTCCATCCTCCAGGGTGAGGGCGGCACCGAGCTGGAGGTTCCGAAGCTGGCGCGCGGCAAGCGGGCGACCGCTGGCCGGGTGCTGACCGCCACCGCCGTGGGCGCCGGCCATGTCACCCTGGACGTCACCGGTCCGGACGGCGTCCGCGTCACCCGGCGCTGGGACGTCACCGTGCGCCCGGCCTCGCCGCCGGTGTCGCGCCGCACCGTCGCCGCCCTGCCCACCGACAAGAGCCTGACCCTCCCGCCCGATTTCACCGCCGGATTGCGGCCGGAAACCCTGTCCGTCGGTGCCGTGGTGGCTCCGCTGCCGGATCTCGACGTGCCGGGGCCTGCTCTTCGCGCTCGACCGGGCGGCACCGGGCGGGGCGGAGCAGACCGCCAGCCGCATCCTGCCGCTGCTGTCGATGCCCGATGTCGCCGCCGGCCTGGGCATCGCGCCGGAGGACCGGATCAAGGCACGTGTCCAGCGCGGTATCGACCGTCTGCTGACCTTCCAGCGTGCGGACGGCGCCTTCGCAGCATGGTCGCCGAAGGGCGATCTCGACCCGTGGCTGACCGCCTATGCGGTCGACGTGCTGGGCCGTGCCAAGGCTGCGGGCTACCGCATCCCCGACCAGCCCTACCGCAAGGGGCTGGACTGGATGAAGCAGGCGGTCGACAATGCCTGGGTCGAGACCGCCGACCTGCCGGGCCGTGCTTATGCCCTGTATGTGCTGGCGCGGGCGAAGCTGATCGATGCCGGCGCGCTGCGCTATTTCCGCGAAAACTACTGGGATCGGCTGCCGACCGACTTCGGCCGGGCGCAGATCGCCGCCGCCGCCGCCGCACTGGGCGACCAGCCGGCTGCCGCCGACGCCTTCGCCAAGCTGACCGGCGCCCGGATGGTGTCGGCCGGTCTGCGCGACCATGGCTCCTCCCTGCGGGACGAGGCCGGCGTGGTGGCGCTGCTGGCGGAAAGCGGGGCGGTCGACCGCGACCGCATCTTCCAGGCGGCAGAGCGCGTGGCGAAGACCTTCGCTGCGGTCCGCACCACCAACCCGCAGGAACAGGCTTGGCTGCTGCTGGCGTCCAAGGCACTGATCGACCGTGCCGCCCCGATGAAGCTCGTCATCGGCGATCAGACGGTGGAGAACGCCAAGCCCCAGATCCTGCGCATCGACCCGGCCGCGCCGCCGGCGATCCGCAACCTGGGCGGCGAAGTCCGGCAGACCGTTTCGGTGGCCGGCGTACCCGACCAGCCGGCAGGCGCGGAAGAGCAGGGCATGACCATACGCCGCCGCCTGTTCGATATGGCCGGCCGTCCGGTCGATCCGGCCGGCGTCCGCCACAACGACCTGCTGGTGGTGATCCTGGAGGGTGAGGTCGGCGACCCGCTCGATCATTCGGTGCTGGTCAGCGATCCGCTGCCGGCCGGCTTCGAGATCGAGAATGTCCGGCTCGCCAACAGCGGCCAGCTCGGCAAGCTGTCCTGGCTCGGCGAGCTGTCGTCGGTCCGCAATGTGGAGTTCCGCGACGACCGCTTCCTGGCCGCCGTCGATTTGCCGAAGGCGGCCCCCCGCTTCCGGCTGGTCTATCTGGTCCGCGCCGTCACCCCCGGCGACTTCGCGGCCCCCGGCGCCCATGTACAGGACCTGCAGCGGCCCCACCTGTCCGCCCGCACCGCGGTATCCCGCCTGCGTGTGCTGCCGGAGTGAAGGGGCCGGAGTGAAGGGGCGCCGGCGCCCCTTCCTCAAGGCCAAACCTAAAGATAGCTCTGCTCGCCCCGATGGTTGTCGCGCCGCCGGACGAGCAGGGTCAGGCCTGCGACCACCACCGCGAAGCACAGGGTCAGCAGCACGTAGAAGGCCAGCGCAAGTCCGACCGTCATGGTGCCGAGCAGCACCATGGCCAATATCCAGACGCCCAGCGATACGATGGCGCGCGCCGACATGGGTTGTCTCCTATCCCCTGTCCTGATCCGCCGAAAAACAGTCGACCCACCCTGAACCCGCCGCGGCCTTCTGACCGTCTGTCCGGCGCCGTATCCGCTTCCCATATGGAATCGGGGAACCGGCGGGGCTCGTCGTGTCCTGGGGAAAGCCTGCCACAGCCGCAATGCGGAACGGGGCGTGGCATCCTGTCACTGCGCGGGGCGCCGCACCCGTGAGGGACTGAACAGTTGCCTGCCCAAGGGTATGGCCGGGGGGTTCGCCGAACTGGTTGGTTTGGTCAACAAGTCTGTTGACAGCGTGGGGCATCGACCTTACCTTTACGTAAACGTCAAGGAGCGGAGTGAGCGGAGTGGATCGGCTTTCGGGCGGCTACGGCATGGCGGAGACTGGGGAGGGTGTCGGCGACAGCCGCCTGTCCGACCCGCGGCTCGCCATCGGCGAATTGGCCGGGGAGTTCGGTCTGACCCACCGCACCATCCGCCATTACGAGGACGAAGGGCTGCTGGCACCGGAGCGGGTCGGCAGTGCCCCCGGAGGCGCCCGTGTCTACGGCCACCGCGACCGCGCCCGGCTGGCGCTGATCTGCCGGGGCAAGCGGCTGGGCTTCAGCCTGGCCGAAATCAAGGATTTCCTGAACCTCTACGACACCGACGACGCTCAGATCGAACAGATGCGCTACATGCGCAACATCGCGCGCCGCCGGATTTCCGCGCTTGAACAGCAGCTCGCCGACGTCCAGCAGACGCTGGCGGAGCTTTGCACCATCGACACCCAGATCTCCGAGCATCTTCGCCGCAACGGCATCACGGAGACGCAGGACATGGAGGAGAAGCACTCATGAAGTCGGTCGTCATCGCCGGTTATGCCCGTTCGCCCTTCGCCTTCGCCCACAAGGGCGAGTTGACCAAGGTCCGCCCCGACGAACTGCTGGCCCGCGTCATCGCGGCGCTGGTGGAGCGCACCGGCCTGAAGACCGAGGATGTGGAAGACGTCATCGTCGGCTGCTCCTTCCCCGAGGGCGAGCAGGGGCTGAACGTCGCCCGCAGCATCTCCTTCCTGGCCAAGCTGCCGCAGACCGCGGCGGCCACCACGGTGAACCGCTATTGCGGCTCCTCCATGCAGTCGATCCACCAGGCGGCGGGCGCCATCCAGATGGGCGCCGGCGAGGTGTTCGTCTGCGGCGGCGTCGAATCGATGACCCGTGTGCCGATCATGGGCTTCAACCCGATGCCGAACCCGGCGCTGAAGGCCTCCTATCCGGAAGCCTACTGCTCCATGGGCGTCACCGCGGAGAATGTCGCCCGCAAATACGCCATCTCCCGCGCCGAGCAGGAGGCGCTCGCCGTCGCCTCGCATGCCAAGGCCGCCGAGGCCCAGGCCGCCGGCCGCATGGCCGACGAGATCGTCGGCATCCAGTCCCCCGCCGGTCTGGTCGACAAGGACGGCTGTATCCGCCCCGGCACCACGGCCGAGGGGCTGTCGGGCCTGAAGCCGGCCTTCATCGCCGACGGTACGGTGACCGCCGGCACCTCCTCGCCGCTGACCGACGGCGCCGCCGCGGTTCTGGTGACGACGGAGGAGTATGCCAAGGCCAACGGCCTGCCGATCCTGGCGAAAATCCGTTCGGTCGCCGTCGCCGGCTGCGCGCCGGAACTCATGGGGCTGGGTCCGGTCCCGGCGACCCGCAAGGCGCTGGCGCGTGCCGGCCTGTCGATCGCCGACATCGACATCATCGAGATCAACGAGGCCTTCTCGTCCCAGGCCATCGCCTGCATGCGCGATCTCGACATCGACCCGTCCCGCATAAACCCGGACGGCGGCGCACTGGCGCTCGGCCATCCGCTGGGAGCCACCGGCGCCCGCATCACCGGCAAGGCCGCCGCCCTGCTGAAGCGCGAAGGCAAGCAGTTCGCGCTGGCGACCCAGTGCATCGGCGGCGGCCAGGGCATCGCCACCATCCTGGAAGCGGTCTGACGAACGGGATCGGGGAGGAAACGACCATGAAGATCGAACGCGCCGCCGTGATCGGTGCGGGCGTGATGGGCGCTGGCATCGCCGCCCATTTCGCCAACGCCGGCATCCCCTGCGTCCTGCTCGACATCCCGGCGAAGGAAGGTGCGGACCGCAGCGCCATCGCCAAGGGTGCCGTGGCCAAGATGCTGAAGACCGATCCGGCCCCCTTCATGCATTCCAAGAACGCCAAGCTGATCACGCCCGGCAATCTTGAGGATGACCTGAACCTGCTGGCCGACGTCGACTGGATCGTCGAGGCCATCGTCGAGAACCCGGCGATCAAGGCCGACCTCTACAAGCGCATCGACCCGGTGCGCAAGGCGGGGTCGGTGGTGTCGTCCAACACCTCCACCATCCCGCTGGCGGTGTTGACGGAGGGGCAGAGCGAGCAGTTCCGCAAGGACTTCCTGATCACCCACTTCTTCAACCCGCCGCGCTACATGCGGCTGCTGGAAATCGTCGGCGGCGCCGACACGCGGGCCGATGCGCTGGCGGACATCGCCGACGTCTGCGACCGGCGTCTCGGCAAGGGCGTCGTCCATTGCAAGGACACGCCGGGCTTCATCGCCAACCGCATCGGCGTCTTCTGGATCCAGGCTGCGGTGAATGCCGCGGTGGACCTGGGCCTGACGGTGGAGGAGGCGGACGCCATCGGCGGCCGTCCGATGGGCATCCCCAAGACCGGCGTGTTCGGCCTGATGGACCTCGTCGGGCTGGACCTGATGCCGCACATCGCCAAGAGCATGTCGGCCACCCTGCCGGCGGGCGACGCCTATCGCGGCCAGATGCGCGAACACCCGGTCATCACCCGGATGATCGCGGAGGGCTACACCGGCCGCAAGGGCAAGGGCGGCTTCTACCGCATCAACAAGGCCGGCGGCGGCAAGGTGAAGGAGTCGGTCGACCTCCAGACCGGCGAGTATGCCCCGTCCGAGAAAGCCCGGCTGGACAGCGTCTCATCCGCCGGCCGCGACCTGCGCAAGCTGTGCGAACACCCGGACAAGGGCGGCCGCTTCGCCCGCCGTGTCCTGGCGCAGACGCTGGCCTATGCCGCCAGCCTGGTGCCGGAGATCGCCGACAGCATCGTCGCCGTCGATGAGGGCATGCGCCTCGGCTACAACTGGAAGCAGGGGCCGTTCGAGCTGATCGACCGGCTGGGCACCGACTGGTTCGCCGAGCTGTGCCGGTCGGAAGGCATCCCGGTCCCGGCGCTGGTCGAGACTGCGGCCGGCCGTCCCTTCTACCGGGTGGAGGACGGCAAGCTCCAGCACCTGACCACTGCCGGCGTCTATGACACGGTGATGCGTCCGGACGGTGTGCTGCTGCTGTCGGACATCAAGCGCGCCGCCGGCAAGCCGGTGTGGAAGAACGGCTCCGCCAGCCTGTGGGACATCGGCGACGGCGTTCTGTGCGTCGAGTTCACCAGCAAGATGAACGCGGTCGACGGCGACATCATGGCCGCCTACGAGAAGGCGATGCGCCTGATCGGCGACGGCAAGGGTGATTGGAAGGCCCTGGTCATCCACAACGAGGCCGACAATTTCTCGGTCGGCGCCAATCTGGGCCTTGCCCTGTTCGCGCTGAACATCGGCCTTTGGCCGCAGATCGAGGAGATGGTGGAGGGCGGCCAGCGCACCTACCGCGCGCTGAAATACGCCCCCTTCCCGGTGGTGGCGGCCCCCAGCGGCATGGCGCTCGGCGGCGGCTGCGAGATTCTGCTGCATTCGGACCATGTCCAGGCCCATGCCGAGACCTATGTCGGTCTGGTCGAGGTCGGCGTCGGCCTGATCCCGGCCTGGGCGGCTGCACCGAGATGCTGGCCCGCCATCAGGCCAACCCGAAGGCGCCGCGTGGCCCCATGCCCGGCATCGCCAAGGCGTTCGAGATCATCAGCACCGCCACCGTCGCCAAGTCGGCGGCCGAGGCCAAGGAGCTGCTGTATTTCCGCGCCACCGACGGCATCACCATGAACCGCGACCGCCTGCTGGCCGACGCCAAGGCCAAGGCGCTGGAACTGGCGGCCGACTACACCCCGCCGGAGAAGACCACGGCCTACGTCCTGCCCGGCCCCAGCGCCAAGGCGGCGATGGAGCTGGCGGTGGAGGGCTTCGCCCTGCAGGGCAAGGTCACGCCGCACGACAAGGTGGTCTGCGCCGCGCTGGCCGAGGTGCTGAGCGGCGGCGAGGAGGCCGACGTCTCCAAGCCGGTCGGCGAGGACCACATCCTGCGGCTGGAGCGCGAGGCGTTCATGGGTCTGGTGCGCACCGGCGGCACCATCGACCGGATCGAGCACATGCTGCTCACCGGCAAGCCGCTGCGGAACTGAGGGGGAGGAACGAGAGATGCCGATCTACAAGGCTCCGCTTGAGGATGTGCGCTTCGTCCTGGACGAGATCGTCGGCCTGGACAAGCTGTCGGCCCTGCCGGGCTATGAGGACGCCACGCCGGAACTCGTCGGGCAGGTGCTGGAGGAAGGCGCCAAGCTGTGCGAGGAGGTTCTGTTCCCGCTGAACCAGTCGGGCGACGGCGAGGGCTGCCATTTCGAGAATGGCGAGGTCCGCACGCCGAAGGGATTCAAGGAGGCCTACTCCACCTACATCGCCGCCGGCTGGCAGGGTCTGGCCTGCGACCCGGCCTACGGCGGGCAGGGGCTGCCGAAGCTGGTCAACATCATGCTGGAGGAGTTCATCTGCTCCGCCAACCTCAGCTTCGGCATGTATCCCGGCCTGTCGCTCGGCGCCTACAACGCGCTGGCGATGTATGGCTCGGATGAGCTGAAGCAGCGCTTCCTGCCCAAGCTGGTCGATGGCACCTGGTCCGGCACCATGTGCCTGACCGAGCCGCATTGCGGCACCGACCTCGGCATCATCCGCACCAAGGCGGTTCCCAACGGGGAGGGCGCCTACAAGATCACCGGCACCAAGATCTTCATCTCGGCCGGCGAGCATGACCTGACCGAGAACATCCTGCATCTGGTGCTGGCCCGCCTGCCGGACGCCCCGGCCGGGACACGCGGCATCAGCCTGTTCCTGGTGCCGAAGTTCATGCCGAATGCCGACGGCACGCCGGGTGCGCGCAACGGCGTCGCCTGCGGCTCCATCGAGCACAAGATGGGCATCAAGGCGTCGTCGACCTGCGTCATGAACTTCGAGGACGCCACCGGCTGGCTGGTCGGCGAGCCGCACAAGGGCATGCGCGCCATGTTTCGTGATGATGAACGCGGCCCGTCTGGCCGTGGGCATCCAGGGGCTGGGTTTGGCCGAGGTCTCCTACCAGAACGCCGTCAACTACGCCCGCGAACGGCTTCAGGGCCGGTCGCTGTCGGGGGTGAAGGCGCCGGACAAGCCGGCCGACCCGATCATCGTCCACCCCGACGTGCGCCGGAACCTGCTGACCGCCCGCGCCTTCACCGAAGGTGCGCGTGCGCTCGGCGCACTGACGGCCTACAAGCTCGACGTGGCGGAGAGGCACGCCGACGCCCGCACCCGCCGCGACGCCGACGAGTTCGTCCAGCTGATGACGCCGATCGTCAAGGCGCTGTTCACCGACATCGGCTTCGATTCGGCCAACATCGCCGTGCAGGTCCATGGCGGCCACGGCTTCATCTGGGAGACAGGTGTCGAGCAGTATGTCCGCGACGCCCGCATCTGCCAGATCTATGAAGGCACCAACGGCATCCAGGCGCTCGACCTCGTCGGGCGCAAGCTGCCGCAGGACATCGGCCGTCTGCTCCGTCACTTCTTCCACCCCGTCGGCCGCGACATCGAGGCGGCGATGGAGAAGGACGAGCTGGGCGAGTTCGTGATGCCGCTGGCCAAGGCCTTCGCCAAGCTGCAGCAGGCCACCGCATTGATTGCCCAGAAGGGCCTGAAGGATCCGGAGGAGGCCGGCGCCGCCGCCAGCGACTATCTGCGCCTGTTCGGTCTGGTGGCGCTGGGCTGGAGCTGGCTGACCATGGTGGAGAAGGCGCAGGCCAAGCTCGAAGCCGGGGAAGGCAACGCCGCCTTCTATGAGGCCAAGATCAAGACTGCACGCTTCTACATGACCAAGCTGCTGCCGCAGACGAACAGCCTGTTCATCACCATCGCCGCCGGCGCCAAGCCGCTGATGGAGTTGGAAGAGGCTGCCTTCTGACACGCGCCCGCGTCCTCCGGGATGCGCGACTTCAGGCCGGACCGGTGCCCGTAAGGTACCGGCCCGGCTTTATTTTTGCCCTTCCGGCAAGCCGGAAGAGCGCATTCGCATAATGACCTAAAATTGTCATACACCCTTGGCAATATCACTCTTGGGGAGTTCCCGTCTCGGCCGATCGGCATTCACGGCCGTGACAAAAGTTAATTTCAGGTTGTCCCCTCTCGTCCCTGCGTGTTACATCTCAATAGAGATTACGTTCGGCCGGTGCCTGCTATATCCTTTGGATTTTAGGGAATATGCGGGTGGCGACAGCCCCCTCCTTTTCTCAAGCCCCTGGGGCGACTTTCGGAGGGGCAGGCATGGTTCGGGAGTTTGAGCGATGAAGATCCTGATCGGTGATGATCACGTCCTGTTCCGGGAAGGACTTCGCCGTCTGCTTGAGCAGCTGCGCGAAAACGCTACCTTTGCGGAGGCCAGCAATTTCGACGAGCTTCTGGACATGGCGGCTGTGAAGGATGAGGCCTATGACCTGATCCTGACCGACCTGCGCATGCCGGGCTGGCCCGGTTTTTCCGGAATCGGCATGCTGCGCGACCGGCAGCCCAATTCGAAGGTCGTCGTCGTTTCCGCGTCCGAGGCGCATTCCGACGTGCGGGAGGCGCTGGAGAACGGTGCCGCCGGCTATATTCCGAAATCGTCCAGCGTGAAGATCATGTTGAGCGCGCTCGATCTGATCTTCTCCGGCGGCGTCTATGTGCCGGCGACAGTTCTGCGCGAGGGGATCGAACCCGACCAGCGCGGCGGTTCGGTGATGCCGCCGAGCGACCCGCAGCTGGAGCAGCTGCTGACCCAGCGTCAGCGCGAGGTGCTCGACCGCCTGCGCGAAGGCAAGTCGAACAAGCAGATCGCCCATGAGCTGGGCCTGTCCGAAGGCACGGTGAAGATCCACATGACCGCGATCTTCAAGTCGCTGGGAGTGCGCAACCGCACCCAGGCGGCCATGGCCTTCCCGCAGTCGCATTCGGCGTAAAGCCGGAGCTTCGGATTTCGACGAAAAAAGACCCGCCGGGGCTACCCCGGCGGGCCTTTTCGCATTGGGGATGGATTGTTCGCCTCAGCCCATTCCGGCCACATAGCCGCGCAGCGATTCGACCTCCAACTCGGCATCGTCGATGCGGGCCTTCACCACGTCGCCGATGCTGATGACACCGACGACGCGGCCGGCATCGACGATCGGCACATGGCGGATGCGCCGTTCGGTCATCACCGCCATCATGTCGGCGACGGTGTCGGTCGGGGTGGCGGTGATCAGGTCGCGCGTCATCAGGTCCGCCGCCGGGCGGTCGAGTGCCGCGGCGCCGTCGCGGGCGACGGCCCGCACGATGTCGCGTTCCGACAGGATGCCGACCGGCTGGCCATCGTCGTCCATCACCAGCACGGCGCCGATCCGGTGCTCGGTCAGCAGGCGGGTGACGGCTGCCACGGTATCGTCCGGTGCGGCGGAAACGATCCGGTTGCCCTTGCGCTTCAAGACGGCTGCAACATGCATGGCTGTACGGCCTCCCTTCCGATGACCCTGATACTGGAATCATGGGGATGCGCGTACAATCTGCAAGACAGATTGTTCAAAGAAAAAGGCGGCCTCTCCGGATGGGAGAGGCCGCCTTCCCGACATCCGGGACTGGTCCCGGAACCCGTTCTTAGAAGCGGTAGCCGATGCCGACGCCGACCAGCCACGGGTCCAGCGTGACCTTCGAGGTGACCGGCAGCGCGCCGTTGACGGTCGCGGTGACGTCGGTCTTCAGGAAGATCTTCTTGACGTCGACGTTCAGCGACCAGTTGCCGGTCAAGGCGACATCGACACCGGCCTGCAGGGCCCAGCCGAAGCGGTTCTTGTACTCGACGTCGGTGACGCGCAGGCCGCCGGCATTCGGGTTGTTGGCCGCATCCTCGTTGTAGAACAGGGTGTAGTTGATGCCGGCGCCAACGTAGGGGCTGATGCGCTCCTTCGGCATGAAGTGGTACTGCACCGTCAGGGTCGGCGGCAGCAGGGAGACCTTACCGACATCGATGCCGTTGCCCAGCGCCGGCAGCAGGTTGCCGCGGACCTTGTGGCGGCTGGTGCCGGCGATCAGCTCGGCGGCGATGTTGTCGGTGAAGAAGTAGGAGAAGTCGACTTCGGGAATGTAGTCGTTGCCGACCTTGGCCGACCCGATGTCGCCCAGGGCGCTGTTGTTCAGCGTGCCACTCTCCTGCGGCAGCACGGCCAGGCCGCGCGCACGGACGACGATGTCGCCGGCCGACTTGCCCTTGAAGTCCTGAGCGAGCGACGGGGAAGCGATGGCGACAAGGGCCGAGGTCGCCAGCAGGGCGGCGGCGGCGCGCGACAGGATGGTCATGGGGTCTGCTCCAGGCAATGCGTTGTTGCTGTTCTGTGGCATCAGCCGATGGAGCTATTACCAGACACTGTGTACGGGTACTAGGGGGCTACAACCCTTCCTCTCCTTGTGCAGCAGCTATGCAACAGTGACGAGTTGTCGCATGGACAGAAAAATCAAGGGCTTGGTTTGATCGTTCGCTGCGGAACCAGCGCCATGCAGTTCTGGACGATGGCATAGCATTGGCCAAGTCGTGCCGATCCGCCCGATGCGCCACCATACACCACGCGCTCGACGACGCCGTTTCTCAAACTGAAGGTTGCTTCACAGTCGAAGCTGTTGACTTCATAACCATATGCCGGCCAGCCATAGCCGTACCCGTAATGGGGCCATCCCCAGCCGCCGTAATAACCCAGCGGCGGCGGGCTGGGGTAGGACACCAGGCGGGAACTGCGGTAGGTGAAGAACTCGCGGTTGTCGACCGTGGCTTGACGTTCGGGCACGCCGGCACAGGACAACAGGGTTTCCTTCGGCAGGCCGATCAGGGCGGTCTGCGCCACCAGCGCCTCGTCCGCTGCCGGGTTGGCGCAGCCGGCCAAAGCCCCGGCGACGGCGAGCGACGCCACGGCCAGAAGCCGGCGGGCCGGCCCGCTCTCCGCCATCCGACGCCCCATCATCCGACGCACTGCCATTGCACGCCTCCCCATTTCCCGCAGTCGTCTACCGCAGCCGGGCCGGCGACAGGTCGGACTCGGCGACACCCAACTCACGGACATCCTCCGGCAGGCCTCGACCGGTGGCGAGCCCGGCCGCCACCCGCCCCATGGCCGGCGCGGTCTGGATGCCGTAGCCGCCCTGGCCGGCCAGCCAGAAGAACCCCTCCGCATCGGGCGCGAACCCCACGACCGGCACCTTGTCCGCCACGAAGCTGCGCAGCCCGGCCCAGCGATGGGCCAATCTCCGAACGGAGAATCGCGACGCTTGTTCCAGCCGGTCAACCGTCAGGGCGACGTCGATGTCCTCGGGCTGCACGTCGCAGGGCTCGACCGGGGTCTGATCGGCGGGCGAGGCCAGCAGGCGGCCGGCATCGGGCTTGACGTAGAAGGTTTCGGCCACGTCCGACACCATCGGCCAGCCGTCCAGCCCCGCCTTGTCGGCCGGGTCCTCGAAAACGGGGTCGAAGGTGATGGCCGTGCGCCGCTTCGGCACCAGCCCGACCGTGGCGACTCCGGCCAGCTTCGCCAGTTCGTCGGCCCAGGCCCCGGCGGCGTTCACCACCACCGGTGCCGCGAAGGTGCCGGCGCTCGTCTCCACCACCCACAGGCCGTCTCGGCGAGCGAGCGCTCGCACTTCGGCATCGGTCACCACCCGGCCGCCGCGGGCCTTCAACCCACGCAGGAAGCCGTGGTGGAGGGCATGGACGTCGATGTCCCGGGCGTCCGGTTCCCATACGCCGCCGGCCACATGGTCGGGGCGCAGGAAGGGTGCCCGAGCCAGGACCTGGTCGCGGTCGTAACGTTCGACCGACGGTGTCAGGCGACGGCCCTGCTCATATTCCGCATTCAGCCGGTCGATCTCGTGGTCGCGGCCGACGATCAGCACGCCGCGGGGCGTCAGCAGATCGTGTTCGGCGAAGCCGGCGGGCGGGTCGGTGTAGAAATCCCAACTCGCGACCGTCAGGGCGCGGATCGGCGCCGGGCCGTAGGTCTGGGTGTAGAGCGCCGCGGACCGGCCGGTGGAGTGATAGCCCGGCTGCGATTCGCGCTCCAACACCAGCACCCGGCCCTGCGCGGCCAGCTCATAGGCCGCCGACGCGCCGGCGATGCCGGCCCCGACCACCAGGAAATCGACGCTTTCCAACTGTTCCGCTCCTCGGAGTCTTATCGGCCGCCTATGGGATGGCGGCGCTTTGGCTTGGCATGTGATCGGGCAGGGCGACCATTTCAAGGATCAGCTTCTGCCGCAGTGCGGCGACGAAGCTGTCCTTGTCCATGGCGCTTTTCACGAAGCTTCCCGGACCGCCGATCACGCTCTCCTCGAAATACTCCTCCAGCCAGGAGAATTCGTCGAGGATGGCGAGGCCGTTGACGATGATTCCGCGCTTCGTCACCCGGTCGCGGGCCTCGGCCGGCTCGATCCCGCCGTTGGAAAACCCGTTGGAGACCAGATCGATCACCTGCCGCGGCGCCTTGCCGCCGCGATCGAACAGCTTCGCCGCCTCCATGATGGCGCTGCCGATGGCCGTCGAGTCGCCCTGGAAGCCGCGGGGCAGCGCGTCGATGCGGTCGGCGAAACTGCCGGCATCCTCCGGCTTGGTCAGAGCCGTCCAGGGGATCAGAACCTTCAGGCTGTTCGGCCCCGAATAGGCGGCCAGCGTCACCCGCGCCCGTGCCGCGGTGAGCGCATCCGCCACCGCCGGATCGCGGAATGCGGCGGCATGGCCCTGCAGCTGGAATTCCAGATCGCCGGTCGTGATGGAGGCCGACCCGTCGAGCGCCAGCACCAGCGCCACGCCCGCCTGTCCCTCCTTCTCGGGCGGGTCCGCCTGCGCAACCCCGGTCAAGGCCAGGAGGACGAACAGAACGGTCGTCACGGCACGCGGCATTCCCATCGGCACTCCATCACGCAATCGGCCCGTCACGCATTGGCGAGTGCGTGGCGCACCACCTTCACCATCACCGACGGCAACGCCTGATCGCCCAGTCGGTCCACCGGCACCCAGTTTCCAGCGGCCCGCTGCCAGTCCGGGCCGGCCTGGGCGGCGACCACCTCAAGCTCAAGGTGGAAATGGGTGAATGTATGGCGGACCAGTCCCGGCAGCCGGCGCCAGCGCGCGGGCAAAGGTTGTTGGGCCGCGACCGCGGCCTCTCCTGGCAGTTCCGGTCCCCAGGCGGTCGACGGCACCTCCGCCATGCCGCCCAGCAGACCTTCCTCCGCCCGGCGGCGCAGCAGGACGGCGCCCTCCGGGTTCAGCAGCCAATAGGCGACGCCGCGCCGGGTCGGCTTTTCGCCCTTGGCCGCCTTGCGCGGCAGGCTTTCTGCGATGCCGGCGGCGCGCGCCTCGCAATATTCCGCCCAGGGGCACAGCATGCATTTCGGCTTGCGCGGGGTGCAGATGGTGGCGCCCAGATCCATCATCGCCTGGGCATAGTCGCCGGGGCGGAAGTCCGGCGTCAGGGTGGCCGCCAGCCGCCGCAGCGTCGGCTTGGCGTTGGGCAGAGGCTCCTCCACCGCGAAGATGCGGGCGATCACCCGCTCGACATTGCCGTCCACCACGGTTGCCTTGCGGTCGAAGGCGATGGAGGTGACGGCGGCAGCCGTGTAGGCCCCGATGCCCGGCAAATCCAACAGTGCCGCCTCGTCGCCGGGAAAATGCCCGCCATGCTCAATCGCCACCACGCGGGCGCATTTGTGCAGGTTGCGGGCGCGCGCGTAGTAGCCGAGCCCGGCCCAGGCCACCAGCACGTCGTCCAGCGGCGCGTCAGCCAGATCGCGGACGGTCGGCCAGCGTTCGGTGAAGCTGCGGAAATAAGGGGCGGCGGCAGGCACGGTGGTCTGCTGCAGCATGATCTCCGACAGCCAGACCCGGTAGGGATCGGCGGTCTCCCCCGGCTTGGCGCGCCAGGGCAGGTCGCGGCGGTGGCGGTCGTACCAGGACAGCAGCCGCCGGGCGGCCTCGATCGAATTTGGAATCATGATGGGAAGAAATAGAGGGCCGGGAGCGTCTGGGGAAGGGAGCTGGCGATATCCCCGGCCGGATGCTGGGCATCGGCCCACGCTTGCGCTAGGGTGCCGCCATCCCACATGACCCGGAACCGGTTCCCGGACCGGGGCCGCACAGGAGTGATCGCAGAGCATGAGCGGACCGCGTCGCATCGGCCAATCCGTTCCGGAGGTCGCCGGCAAGGTGCTGGGCAAGCGCGGACTTGCCTTCGGCGCGCTGATCACCGACTGGCCGTCCATCGTCGGCCACCAGCTGTCGCTGCGCACGGCCCCCGACAAGCTCAGCTTTCCCCGCGGCAAGCGGGAGGAGGCGACGCTGCACATCCGCGCCATGGGCGCCATCGCGCTGGAACTGCAGCATCTGGAACCGCAGATCATCGAACGCATCAACAGCTTCTTCGGCTATCGCGCCGTGGCGAAGATCAAGCTGATCCATGCGGCGCTGCCGTCCACGCCATCGCCGGTGGTGCGCCCCCGCGCCCTGACGATGGACGAGGAGATCGGCATCACCACCACCACCGCCGCGATCGAGGACGAGGAACTGCGCGCCACGCTGGAACGCTTCGGCCGCTCGCTGATGGCCCGGCCGAAACGCGCCGCGCGATAGCCGGCTTGCTGGACGCAACGGTGCGTCATTGTCTATACGTCAACATCTGGTAGGAACGAGGGCAAAGTGAACCGCAAAATTTTGGGAATCGCCGGTCTTCTCGCCATCGGCTTCACCGCCGCGTTCGGCACCGCCATGACCGCGGCGTCCACGGCCGCACAGGCCGCGGCCACCCTGCCGCCGGTTTCGGAGATGATGGCCGAGCGCGTGATGGGCGACCCGAAGGCGCCGGTGACGATCCTCGACTATTCGTCGATGACCTGCTCGCACTGCGCCAATTTCCACGTCAACGTGCTGCCGAAGATCAAGGAAGCCTACATCGACACCGGCAAGGCCAAGCTGGTCTTCCGCGACTTCCCCTTCGATCAGGCCGCGCTCAGCGCCGCCATGCTGGCCCACTGCGCCCCGCCCGAGCGGTATTTCGCGCTGACCGACGTCCTGTTCAAAAGCCAGCCGAACTGGAGCCGTGCCTCCGATCCGGCCAAGGCGCTGGCGCAGTACGGCAAGCTGGCCGGCATGACCCAGGAGACCATCGACGCCTGCCTCGCCAACAAGGAGCTGGCCGACGCCATCCTGAACACCCGCCTGACCGGCCAGATCCAATATAAGATCGAAGCCACCCCCACCTTCATCCTCAACGACGGCAAGGCCCGCATCGAAGGCGCCCAGTCGTTCGAGGAGTTCTCGAAGGAAATCGACAAGCTGCTGAAGTAAGCGCCGACGTCTTGCCCCCACCCTAACCCTCCCCCGCTGGGCGGGGAGGGAAATGGACCTTTGTCAGCGTTCGGCGGCAGTCCCTCCCCCGCCCAGCTCTCGCACAAAGCTCCGCTTTGTGCTGACGCGGCAGGCGGACCGTAGGTCCGCTGAGAGCGGGGGAGGATAGGTGGGGGCATTCGAAGCCGACACTCCGCCACCCAACGCCAGCACCTCCCCAAAGCCCAGTACACCAAAGGTTCGTCCCCAGTGCAGTTCACGCGTCTCCGCCTGTCAGGTTTCAAGTCTTTCGTCGATGCCACGGAACTGGTCATCGAACCCGGCATGACCGGGATCGTCGGCCCCAACGGCTGCGGCAAGTCCAATCTGGTGGAGGCGCTGCGCTGGGTGATGGGCGAGACCTCGGCCAAGCGCATGCGCGGCGGCGACATGGACGACGTCATCTTCGGCGGCACCTCCAGCCGGCCGGCCCGCAATCTGGGCGAGGTCACGCTGGCGGTGGACAACCGGTCGCGCACCGCGCCCGCCGGCTTCAACGAGCATGACGAACTGGAGATCACCCGCCGGATCGAGCGCGGCTCCGGCTCCGACTACCGCATCAACGGTAAGCTGGTGCGGGCGCGCGATGTCCAGCTGCTGTTCGCCGACAACGCGTCGGGTGCCGCTTCGCCGGCCCTGGTCAGCCAGGGCAAGGTCGCGCAGATCATCTCCGCCAAGCCGCAGGACCGCCGCGCCCTGCTGGAGGAGGCCGCCGGCATCACCGGCCTGCATTCCCGCCGGCACGAGGCAGAGTTGCGGCTGAAGGCGGCGGAGGGCAACCTGACCCGCCTCGACGATGTCATCGGAGCGATGGACACCCAGCTGCAAAGCCTGAAGAAGCAGGCGCGGCAGGCATCCCGCTACCGCAACCTGTCCGACCAGATCCGCAAGGCGGAAGCCGTGCTTTGGCACCTGCGCTGGATCGCCGCCCAGGAGGAGCGCGCCCGCGCCCATGCCGCCTTCGCAACGGCGGAGGCGGCGGTGCGCGACCGCATGCTCTCCGTCAACCAGCTGACAGCCCGCCGGACGGAGGCCGCCGCCGGCCTGCCGGAGAAGCGCCAGGACGAGGCGCGCGCGGCATCCGCCCTGCAACGGCTGGTGATCGCCCGCGAGCAACTGGACGCCGAGGAGAAGCGGGTCGCCGACCAGCAGCGCGCCTTGGAGGCCCGGCTGCGCCAGATCGCCGGCGACCTCGGCCGTGAAGAGGCGCTGGCCGCCGATGCCGGGGAGGCGCTGGCCCGGCTGGTGGCCGAGCGCGACCGCCTGATCGCCGCACAGGCCGACGAGGAGATGCTTGAGGAAGCCGCGGCGGAGGCTCTGGCCGAGGCGCGCGAGCAGGTCGATGCCCTCGACCGCGAACTGACCCGCCTGACCGAAGCGGTTGCCACCGACGAGGCCCGCCGCGCCGCCACGCAACGTCAGGCGGCCGAACTGGAATCCCGCGCCGCCGGCCTTGCCAAGCGGCTGGCCGAGCAGCAGGCCCAGCGCGCTGCCCTGGAGGCGGAGATCGCCGCCCGCGCCGACCTGTCGGAGGCCGAACTGGCGGTGGAACTCGCCGAACAGCGGCTGGAGCAGGCGCGCGAGGCGGCCGAGGCCGCTGAACAGGCGAAGGCGGAGGCCGAACCGGTCCAATCCCGCGCCCGCGAGGCGCTGTCCGCCGCGGAGTCCGCCCGTGCCAAGCTGCATGCCGAGGAGCGCGCGCTGGCGGAATTGCTGGAGGCCGGAGCCGGTGGGCCGTTCCCGCCGCTGGTCGACGCGGTGGCGGTGTCGCCCGGCTATGAGGGGGCACTGGCCGCCGCGCTCGGCGATGCGCTGACCGCTCCGCTGGACGAGGAAGCGCCGGTGCATTGGCGCACGCTGCCGGCCTATCGCGCGGTGGCGCCGCTGCCGGATGGGGTGGAGCCGTTGTCGAGCCGTGTGGAGGGGCCGCGGGCTGCCGCCCGAGCGCTCGCCCATATCGGGGTGGTCGACGATGCCGCCGCTGCCGGAGCATTGGCCGCGACGCTGGCGCCGGGGCAGGTGCTGGTCAGCCGGGACGGTGGGGCGTGGCGTTGGGACGGGCTGACCGTTCAGGCCGGCGCCCCCACCGCCGCTGCCGTTCGCCTGAAACAGCGCAACCGGTTGGCCGAACTGCGCGGCGAACTGGAGCTTGCCGAGGAACGGGTCGATCTGGCGCGCGAGACTCTGGACGCCACGAAACTGGCGGTCGAAGAGGCGGCTCAGGCCGACCGCCGTGCCCGCGATGCCGTGCGCGAGGGCTTCGTCACGCTGAACGCTGCCCGCGACCGCCACGCCAAGCTGGCGCGCGAGGCCGATGCCGCATCCTCGCGCCTTGCGGCGTTGGCGGAGGCCGTCGAACGGCTCGCCGCCGATGAGCGCGATGCGGCCGCCCGCCGTGACGAAGCGCTGGAATTGCTGGAGTCGCTGCCGGACCCGCGCGAAGGGCGGGAGCGGGTGAACGACCAGCGCGCCGCACTGGCCGAACGCCGCGCCGTGCTGGCCGAGAGGCAGAATGCGGTCGACCGCCTGACGCGCGAGGCACAGGCCCGGCGCCAGCGCTTGGGCGCCATCCAGGCCGAAACCACGTCGTGGGACACCCGCTCCGCCGGGGCCGGGGGACGAGTGGCAGAGCTGCGCCAGCGCGCGGACGAGGCCGAAGGCGAACTCGCCCAGCTTTCCGGACGACCGGCGGCGATCGCGGCCGAGCGCCAGGATTTGCTTAACCGGATCGCCATGGCGGAGCGCGACCGCAAGCGTGCCGCCGATGGGCTGGCCGAGGCCGAGTCCCGGCTGGCGGAGACCGAACAGGCGCTGCACGATGCCGAAGCGGCGCTGGCTGACGGCCGCGAGGCCCGCGCCCGTGCCGAGGCTGCGGTGTCCGCCGCCCTCCAGCAGGAACGCACCCTGACGGAGCGCATCGCCGAACGGTTGGACTGCCGGCCGGAGGACACCCGCGCCGCTGCCGACCTCGACCCCGCCGAACCGGTGCCCGATGCGGCGGCGGTGGAAGCCCGGCTCGACAAGCTGACGCGCGAACGCGAGAACATGGGACCGGTCAACCTGCGCGCCGAGATCGAGGCGGAGGAGTTGGAAACCCAGATCACCGGCCTGCATGGCGAGCGCGAGGACCTGACCGCCGCCATCGCCCGCCTGCGCCAGGGCATCGCCAGCCTGAACCGCGAGGCGCGCGAACGGCTGGTCGCCAGCTTCGACGTGGTCAACCGCGACTTCCAGGAGCTGTTCACCCGTCTGTTCGGCGGCGGCAAGGCCTATCTGGAACTGGTCAATGCCGAGGACCCGCTGAACGCCGGGCTGGAAATCTACGCCAGTCCGCCGGGCAAGAAGCTGCAGGTGCTCTCATTGCTGTCGGGCGGCGAGCAGGCGCTGACCGCGCTGTCGCTGCTGTTCGCCGTCTTCCGGTCGAACCCGGCGCCGATCTGCGTGCTGGACGAGGTCGACGCCCCGCTGGACGAGGCGAATGTCGGCCGCTTCTGCGATCTGGTGGAGGACATCGCGCGGCAGGGCGACACCCGCTTCCTCATCATCACCCACCACCGCCTGACCATGGCCCGCGTCGACCGCCTGTTCGGCGTGACGATGGTGGAGCGCGGCGTGTCGCAGCTGGTCAGCGTGGATTTGAGTGCGGCGGAGGAGCTTCGGGGGGTGGCGTGACGATGGCCTTGCGGGTCAACCGACGGTATCTTGCGTCTGTTCGACCGCCGATGGCGAGGAGACTTCTTGAAGCCTCTCTGCCGCTTCTGCAAGAAGCGGAAACAGAATTCGAAGCTTACCAATATCCCAACTTCCGTCTTCCGACCTATACAAACGGAACATGTGCCGGCGGCCAGCCACCAGCTCTCGGTCATTGAGAACCGACAACATATCTTCTGCGATGGTCCGCATAGGGGGCGGAAGATTCGGGCCTATGGAATATTCCAGAGTCATAGGATTGATTTGTAACCATCCCGGTTCAGCCTCGAACGGATCAAGAAACGCCTTCTTCCTCTTCAAAAGATTGACCCGTGGTTCTGCATAACGGTAATTCCGCCACTCATATGTGCGTGTCGGATCCACATCTTTGGCGACGAAATGGTCCACCTGGCCCGATGCTATGGCGAAACCCATATAGGCACAGCATCCATTGAAAGCTTCCTGAACCGCTAAACGATAATCGTTCCAATAGTCGGGATACTCGGAAGCCTTCTTGCCAGGATTTTTGGCAAGCCATTCGTTACCGCGAACTCTTACGTTTTCCTCGAACCCATCCGGTTCATCCCGTAGGTCAAAACGCCTCATGAACCAATCTTTCTGCCGGACAAGGAATGCTTGAATAGTGTCCATTCAGCCCAAATCGGATCTACGCTGGGAAGCAACTTCGTCAGAAGACCGTCGATCCGTTTGATGTCGGCCTCAATCGGACGCACATCCTTTGCCTGGTAGCGCATCAATGCCGTTGCCTGGTTGATTGCCTGTTCCGCGTCCAGTGAACGGGCCTCATCAAGGTCGAATATGTCGGAGGTCAGCCAGCGGCCAACCTCCCCACGCCGCTGCCAGACCTCCTGAGTGAGTTGCGCCTTATCATCCACAAGTTGCAGATGGAACAGGCGATCCCGTGTCTCATCGAATTCCGGTTCAAGCGATGCCAGAACCAGCGGAGAATGGGTGGAGACGAGGATCTGCACCGCAACCTTCTTGTCCAGAAGCTTGGCTACCGTCAGCAGCGACGGCAGGATGCGGCGTTGCCATTTCGGGTGGAGATGGGCTTCGATCTCGTCAAGGATCAGGATGATCCGTTTTTCCCGCTGGGAGCCGATGACATCGGACTGCAGGTCGTGCTGGTGCCATGTCCAGACCAGGAAATAGGCCAGCGCCAGGATGCGACGGATCGCAGCCGACGCGTGACGCAATGGTACGATGCCATAAGGCGTTTGAAGCGCCGGAACGCTTGACACGTCGGGGCCTGGCATCCGGACCGGGGATGTCGCGGGCCGGATCGGCTCGTCCGGGGCGAGAGGTGCGCCAGAACTGCAACGAAGGCGTCGAACAGGGCCGGTTCGCGCTTTTCCCATTCAAGCCAGTCGCGTTCCAGCCCTTCGCAGACCGTTACCTCGCCCTTGAATGCGTCGGGAACGCGCTTGCCGTTCCACACCTCATCCTTGGTGAAGTGGAAGGCCGGCGCACGGTCCGGATCGTCGATTCCCTGTGAGGGAGCCACCCGGTAATAATGGCGGGCGGGATCCCAGACGGAGAAACCGCCGTCGAGACGGGCATAGATTACCAGTCCGGGAATAGGCGGGCGCGTCCGTGCGTTCCGTCTCCAGTCGGCGATTGTCGGATCAAAGGAAAAGTCCTGCGATACATCCTTTCCTGAACGGCCGCAGGTCACGGCGCTGATCGTGCTTTCGGCGGTCTTTTTCTTTTTCGCTTCACGGCTTGCGATCGGCAGGATGAAGCGATTGGGAATTGCAGGACCGTCCGGCCAGTCGCGGGCGCAGACCCACCATGCCACGTCCAGCAGCAGGGTCTTGCCCAGGCCGTTGTCGCCGGTGAGCACTGTCAACCGATCACCCAAATCCATCTCGAAGAGGGGGGCGGGACCGATGTTGGTCGTTTTCAAGGAGCGAAGCATGAAACGTCCATCATGGCGCGAGTGAAAGCAACGCGGAGCAGCAGTAAGACCTGCACGGGAGTATCGTTACTCATCCCCCCCGCTTCCACACCGTCGTCTCGATATAGCGGCTCGCCAGGAAACGGTAGGTCTGCTTCTGCAGCGCCTCCACCTTCGGCGAGCGTTCCATCGTGATGTCGTTCCAGCCCTGCAGCAGTTCCTCCCACTCCAGCAGCTTGGCGCGCAGGTCGTCGCGGATCTTGCGGATGAACTGGATGGTGGGGTGGAAGTTGCGCAGCGCGCCGACGATGTCGCCGGTCTGGGCGTCGGCCTGGTCGAAGATCAGGTCGTACTCGCGCAAGGGCTTGCGGATCAGCCCCTGCATCCGGTTCAACTCGCTGCAGAAGGTGCGGTCGGTGCGGTAGATGGTGGCGAGCTTCGCCATCGCCTGATCGATGCGGCGGATGTGCTTGAAACGATCGCGCAGCGCCTCGATGTAGGACAACTCCTGCGCCAGATCGTCAATGCGGTCGGTGAGGTACTGTTCATAGTCGTTGGTCAGCTTCAGCCGCTCGGCGATCTTGGCGAAGGCGGCCTTCATCCGTTCCTTCGTCTGCGGATCCTCGACCAACTGCTCCAGCTCGTCGATGTCCGACACGATCAGCTCGTTGCCGGTGAAGGACGAGACGATCTGCACGGTCAGCCGGCCCTTGGCGATGACGCGGTGCTTGTCCTCCACCGACCAGGAGGCGCGGCCGTCCAGCAACTCGCCCGGGATTTCCTCACCCGGCCGGATCAGCTTCACGAAGGCCAGACCCTGTTCGATGATCTCCAGCAGGCGGGCGTCGTGGGTGCCGTCCTCGATCTGGAAGGACTCGAGCAGGGTGGGAAAGGCCAGCGTCGCCTTCAGATCGCCCAGCAGGATGTTCAGCACCGGCTCCTTGCTGTTCGGCTCCTGGCAGAAGAAGGCGCCGGGCAGGCCGAACACCTTGTGCTGGAAATCGAAATGCGTGTCCCGCATCGGCTGGACCAGCACATTCTCCTGCGCGGCCTTTTCGGCGACGGCATCGTCCGGGGCGGCATCCGCGGCCGGGGCGGTCTCCGAAGAGGGGATGGTCTCGTCGCTGCTGGAGGTGTCGGTCATGGGCGGGGGCGGTACTCGGCGGTATGAAGAGGCGGGGGAGCGGGGAGACTGCGAATTGCCCCCGCAGACTACAGCAGATCGCGCAGACGGAACCACATCATTGCGAGCACCAGCGCGGGGGTGCGGAACCGCCGCCCGCCGGGGAAGGGCGTGTGGGGAATGCGGGCGAACACGTCGAAGCGCCCGGCGTTGCCGCCGACCGCCTCCGCCATCACCCGCCCGGCCATGCCGGCCAGCGCCACGCCATGGCCGGAATAGCCGTGGGCGTACAGCGTCGTCGGCGACAGCCGGCCCAAATGCGGCATGCGGTTCATGGTGATGGCGACCCGCCCGCCCCAGAAGTGATCGATGCGGGCGTCCTTCAGCTCCGGATAGATCGCCAGCATCTTCAGCCGCATCGCCTGCTTCAGCCCCGGCGCGTCCACTCCGGAATAGCTGACGCCGCCGCCGAACAGCAGCCGGTGGTCGGCGGAACGGCGAAAGTAATCGAGCGAGAACTTCATGTCCGAAACCGCGATGTTGGTCGGCAATAGAGCGAGCGCTCGCTCTTCGCCCAGCGGTTCGGTGGCGATCATGTAGGTCGCGACCGGCATGATGGTCCGCTCCAGCGCCGGGGCCAGCCCGCCGAGATAGGCGTTGCCGGCCAGAATCAGGTGCTTCGCCGTCACCCGCCCGCGTCCGGTGCTCACCCAGGGCTTGGACCCGGTGTCCATGGCGGTGGCGCGGCTGTTCTCGAAGATGCGCACCCCGGCGGCGTCGGCGGCGCGGGCGAGGCCGAGCGCGTAGTTCAGCGGGTGCAGATGGCCGCTGCCCTCGTCCAGCAACCCGCCGATATAGGCCTCGCTGCCGACATGCTCGCGGATGCCGGCGCCGTCCAGCCGCCGCACCCGGTCATAGCCGTAGCCGTCGCGCATCTCGCGCTCCAGTGCGGCCACGTCCTGCATGTGGCGGGGCTTCAGCGCGGCATAGGCGAAGCCCCAGGTCAGGTCGCAGGCGATGGCGTGGCGCTCCACCCGCTGGGCCAGCTGGGTCTTCGCCTCCTCCCCGAACTCCCACAGGCGGCGCGCATCCTCCTTGCCGACCCAGCTTTCGATGGTTGCCATCGGCTTGTTGTAGCCGGTGATGATCTGCCCGCCGTTGCGGCCCGAAGCGCCCCAGCCGCAGCGTTCCGCCTCCAGCAGCACGACGTCGAAGCCGCGGTCCGCCAGTTCCAGCGCCGCGGTCAGGCCGGTATAGCCGCCGCCGACGATGCAGACGTCGCAGCCGACCTCCCCCTCCAGGATCGGGCGGTCGGCTCGGGGAGCGGCGGAGGCCGCGTACCAGCTGTTCAGGTATGAGGCTTTCGGCATGGCCGCAGTTAAGTCCCAGCCGATGGGGGAGGTCAACGGAAAGGCGGATGTTTCACCGAAGGGTCATGCTGAACCCTCTGGCGCGGCCTGCCGGAACGGCGTCATAGTGTCGCTGTCGTCCACAGCACGGAGGGGGCTGCCCATCGCCCGGAGCGGTCCGCCATACCCATGGGTTTTATGGAAGACTTCATCAAGAAGAACCGCATTACCGAAGTCGAATGCCTGGTGCCCGACATGTCGGGCATCGCGCGGGGAAAGATCGTTCCCGCCGAGAAGTTCCTCCGCATCCTGCGCGACCGCGGCCTGCGCCTGCCAGAGGCGATCTTCGTCCAGACCGTGACCGGAGAGTTCCCCGACGACGAGGACATCACGTCGGACGAGAATTCCGACATCTACATGATCCCGGACGAACGCACGATCCGCTTCGTTCCCTGGTACAACGAGCCGACGGCGCAGGTGATCACCGACTGCGTCTATGCCGACGGCCGTCCGGTGGACGTTTCGCCCCGCCATGTTCTGAAGCGCGTCCTGGCGCTGTACGAGGAGCGCGGCTGGAAGCCGATCGTGGCGCCCGAACTGGAATTCTTCCTGGTCCAGGTCAACAAGGACCCCGATTACCCGCTGGTGCCGCCGGTCGGGCGCAACGGCCGGATGGAAAGCGGGCGGCAGGCCTTCGGCATCGACGCCGTCAACGAATTCGATCCTATCTTCGAGGCGGTCTACGATTTCTGCGAGAAGCAGGACATCGACATCGACACGCTGACCCACGAGGCCGGCGCCGCCCAGATCGAGATCAACTTCAACCACGGCGACGCGCTGGAACTGGCCGACCAGGCCTTCCTGTTCAAGCGCACGGCGCGCGAGGCGGCGATCCGCCACCAGATCTATGCCACCTTCATGGCCAAGCCGATGCAGGGCGAACCCGGCAGCGCCATGCACATCCACCAGTCGGTGGTGGATACCGACAGCGGCCGCAACCTGTTCGCCAACCCCGACGGCACCGACAGCGACCTGTTCATGTCGCATGTCGCCGGCCTGCAGAAATACCTGCCCTACGCGATGCCGCTGCTGGCGCCCAACGTCAACAGCTACCGCCGGCTGGTCCCGAACTCCGACGCGCCGATCAACGTGCATTGGGGCCGCGACAACCGCACCACCGGCCTGCGCGTGCCGGTGTCGCAGCCCGATTCCCGCCGGGTGGAGAACCGGGTGGCCGGCGCCGACGCCAACCCCTACCTCGCCATCGCCGCGTCGCTGGCCTGCGGCTATATCGGCATGACCCAGGGGCTGGAGCCGAACGACCCGATCAAGGGGTCCGCCTATCGCCTCGCCTTCACCTTGCCGCGCCACCAGTCGGAGGCTCTGACCAAGTTCAACGCCTGCAAGCCGCTGAAGGAAATCCTCGGCGAACGCTTCATCGACGCCGTCACCTGCGTGAAGGAGGCGGAGTACGAGGCCTACAACCGCGTCATCAGCTCGTGGGAGCGCGAGAACCTGCTGCTGAACGTCTGATCCGAACCTATCGGTAGACGACAGGGCCCCGGTAGACGAGAGGGGCGGCCGCCGGGGGTTCCCGCGGGCCGCCCCTCTACGTATCCGAAACCCGTTTCCTGCGCATCTCCGCGTTGGCCGAGGGCGACCGCCGTCTGCCGCTTCGCGCAGGCCATTTCTCCTTTCGTGAGCCCATCCTCCCGGATTTCCCCGACATCCGGCGGAACGCTCCACCCTGCAGGCGCATCCCGGCCCATCCCGGCCCAAGTCTTAACCCGGTGGGGAGGCATTCCCACCCCATCCAGGCGCCCGGTGCCGCGGCTTTCCACGTCCGCGCTGACCGG
The DNA here is from genome assembly GCF_015390205.1 of Azospirillum sp. INR13. Classification (NCBI taxonomy): domain Bacteria; kingdom Pseudomonadati; phylum Pseudomonadota; class Alphaproteobacteria; order Rhodospirillales; family Azospirillaceae; genus Azospirillum; species Azospirillum sp. INR13. The sequence continues at coordinate 51,225 of NZ_VUOI01000020.1, read as the reverse complement.
TCGTGGGCAGAAAGCGGAAAAATGCGAGGTTGCCGATATCTCGATTATGGGCAGCCGCACACGAAATCGAAGACTTTCAAAATAAAACAGTGATGTATTTTTCAGCCATACGGTCGGTCTGAAAAAGGAAGCGCCGGCGCCACCCGGTGATGCCGCGGTGGCCAATTTGTTATCTACTTTGAGAACAGTCAATCCTTTCGACCGCATTTGCCGTGGGCATTGCGCGCCGCGTCGCCGTGGTGTGCGCCCTCTTTGCTCTGCCGGCTTCTCGAACCGGCGGAAACGCATCGTCTCGACGCAACCGATGGATGGCCAAGTATGAGCATGCAGCCCGCGATCACATCCCTTCCGACAGGTGTCCATCGAGCCGGGCGGATCCAGCGCGTCGTCGTCCTGGCGCTGTTGTTCGTCGTGCTGACCACCGGTCTGCTCGGGCTGGCGCTTCACCGTGGCGGCCATGCCAGCAACCTGACCGACATCCAGAATCTGTTCGTGTTGGAAAACCAGGATCTGGTTCCGGTCGATTCCTGGGATCCGATGATCGCGGCGCTGAACTGGCTGCACGACCGCCCCGGCGAAAACGTCTATGAAGGCGTGTTCTTCCAGCAGCGCATCAAGTTCCAGTATCCCGTGACCTCGCTTCTGCCGCTGGAGGCGATGCAGGCGTCCGGTATCCTGAATCTCGCGGCGTTCTCACGCATCAAACCTGATGTTCGTGCTGGCGACGGCGGCCGGCATGGCGATCCTGATGCTGGAGATGGCGGCATGGCTGCGCCTGCCTGGTGTGCGCCCGGACCAACGGGACGACCGGCTGACCCAGGTGTTGTTGGGCGGGTTCGGCTTCGCCGCGACCCTGTGCTTCTATCCGGTGCTGAAAGCCTTTTCGCTGGGGCAGGTGCAGGTCTGGCTGAATGCCGCCTTCGTTTTCGCCTGCATCGCCCTGCTGCGCGACCGCCGGGCGCTGTGCGGCGCGCTGCTCGGCGCATCGACGCTGATGAAGCCGCAGATGTCGCTGTTCCTGGCCTGGGCGGTCCTGCGGGGGGACTGGCGCATGGCGGCCGGTTGGGCGGCCGTGGTGGTCCCCGGCGTGGCGGTGGCGACCCTGCTCTACGGCTTCGCGCCGATGATCGATTACCTCGACGTGTTGCTGTTCATCGGCCGTCACGGCGAGAGCTATCACGTCAACCAGACCGTCAACGGCTGGTCAATCGCCTGCTGCACAACGGCAACAATCTGGACTGGTCGGCGGAGTCCTTCGCCCCCTACCACCCCGTGGTGCATATCGCCACGCAGCTTTCCGGCATCGCCTTCTTCGCTTTCGGCCTGCTGTGGCGCCGCCGCGACCGCGGCACGGACCGGATCGCCGCCTTCACCGTCGCCGGCGTCTGCTTCACCACCGGGTCTCCGGTCGCCTGGGTTCATCATTACGGGATCCTGCTTCCGGCCTTCGCGCTGGCCTTCCTTTTCCTGCAGGTGCCGGGCGTGAGGCGTCCGGCGGGAGCCTTCGCGTTGCTGGCGACCGCCTATTTCCTGGCCGGCAACCTGCTGTTCTGGCCGGTCAATGCGCTGGCCGCGACGCCGCTGAACGTCCTGCAGTCCTACCTGTTCTTCGCCACGCTGATGCTGCTGGGGCTGGTGTGCGTGCTGACCGGGCGGCATGACCGCACCGCGACGCCCGGACCGGGCCGGGGGGAGGCGGCTGAACCAATTGCCGCCCCGGTTGCTGCGGCATCCGATGTCGCTGCCTTTGCTCCCGCTGCCGCGGCCGAGCGGCCGGCATCACCGGTGGCCGCGGAGCCCCCGCTGTTCGTCGACCTGGACGGCACGCTGCTGCGGACCGACCTGCTCTACGAATCGCTGTTCGGGTTGATCAAGGCGCGGCCCTGGACCGCGCTGCTGGTGCCGGTCTGGCTGGCCGGGGGCAAGGCGCGGCTGAAGGCGGAACTGGCCCGGCGGGTGGACATCGATCCGGCGGGTCTGGTCTACAACCAAGCCGTTCTGGAGCGGTTGCAGGCGGAGCGCGAACGCGGCCGCCGGCTGGTGCTGGCCACCGCGGCACACCACCGCTACGCCGATGCGATCGCCCGCCATCTGGGCCTGTTCGATCAGGTCCTCGCCAGCAGCGACGCCGTCAACCTGAAGAGCGAGCGCAAACTGGCGGCAATCCGGGCGCAGGTGCCGTCCGGCGTCTTCGACTACATCGGCAATGACGAGGCCGACTATGCCGTCTGGCGCGCCGCACGCCGCGGCATCGCGGCGGATGCGTCCGCCGCGGTGGTGCGGCATGCCGCGACGCTGTGCCCGATGGAAACGATCGCCACGCCGCGCCGGCCGCGCCTGCTTCTGATCCTGCGGGCGCTGCGCCTGCACCAGTGGCTGAAGAACCTCCTTGTGTTCGTGCCACTGCTGGCCGGGCCGAAGCTGGGAGAGATCGGGCCGGCCCTGCAGGCGGCGGCGGCCTTCCTTGCCTTCGGGCTGTGCGCGTCGAGCATCTATGTGCTGAACGACCTGCTCGACCTGCCGGCCGACCGGCGCCACCCGCGCAAGCGTCGGCGGCCCTTCGCCGCGGGTGACCTGCCGCTCGACCTCGGCCTGTCGCTGATCCCCGGCCTGCTGCTGGCGAGCCTCGTCCTGTCGGTGCTGACCCTGCCGCCGCTGTTCCTGGCCGCGCTGGCGACCTATGCCGCCTCGTCGCTGTTCTACAACCTGTTCGCCAAGAACCGGGTGATCTGGGACGTGATGCTGCTGGCCGGGCTCTATTCGCTGCGGGTGCTGGGTGGCGCCACGGCGACGGCCATCGTCCCGTCCTTCTGGCTGCTGGCCTTCTCGATGTTCCTCTTCCTCAGCCTCGCGATGGTGAAGCGCTATTCGGAGATGGACAGCATGGTGAAGCTCGGGCTCGGGCAGGCGGAGGGGCGCGGCTACCTGACTGCCGACATGCCGGTCCTGCAGTCCATCGGCGTTTCCGCCGGCTTTCTCTCGGTGCTGGTGATGGCGCTCTACATCAACAGCCCGGAAGTCGGACGCATCTATGACCAGCCGCAGGCGCTGTGGATCATCTGCCCGCTTCTGCTTTTCTGGATCGGGCGGGTGTGGCTGCAGACCCACCGCGGGCTGATGCACGACGATCCGGTGGTGTTCGCCGCCCGCGACAAGTGGAGCCTCGCCATCGGTCTGGTCTGCGCCGTCGTGCTCGTCTTCGGCCGGACCTGAACAGCCGGTCCCCCGCCTTCCGCCATCCTGCCGGAGTTCCCATGCCCATCGCTGTCGTCGGATTGATCCTGCTGAGCGTCACGCTGTCCGCCATCGCTCAGATTTCCTTGAAGATCGGCATGTCCAGCCCGGCGGTATCGACCGCCCTGGCGCAGGGGAGGCCGGGCGGATCGCCCTGTCGGTCGTCGCCACGCCGCATATCCTGACCGGCCTCGCCTGCTACGGGCTGGGCATGGTGGTGTGGCTGGCCGTTCTGGCGAAGGTAGAGGTCACAATGGCCTATCCCTTCGTCGGGCTGGGCTTCCTGGTCACGCTGGCGCTCGGAGTCCTGCTGCTGGGCGAAAGCATGAGCCTGACCCGCCTGATCGGCACGCTGCTGGTCGTGCTTGGCGTGGTGCTGACGGCGCAGAGTTGAGGGAGGTGGCAGGGAGGCTGCCGGCTCCATCCGCACCCGTCGAAATGCATGCGATTGTCCGGAAACGCCTTGTGTCGTCTCGTCTTTCAGTGCGGAAACAAACCGCGACAATTGTGGCGTTGACCCGAAAGTTGCTGGGGATATAACTGACCGCATAGTCGCGAGCGAAAATACTGGCGTATGCAATTTCAGCGTGGGCGACCCGGTTGCCGGCCGTCAGGCCATCGAACGGGGAGAGGCTTTGCCTTGCCGGCCGCGATACCTGCCATACGGGCTTTTCGGCCCTTGGGCAGCGCGGCCGGCCGCCACCTTCTTTTCGGCACGCCCCAACTCCGCAGGCGTGAGCCGCAGGCATCTGCAAACTCGACCCAAACCGTTGACAACACACCCACGCCTGGGTGCAATAGCGCCCGCGAGCCGGGTGTGCCGTTGGGATGTGGCGGCGCCCGCAACACAGACGAACAGGTCGGGGCAAACCATGAAAAAATTCGCTCTCAGCCTCATCGGCGCGGTCGCGGCGATTGCCGTCGCCGGCCCGGCGATGGCCCAGGCCAAGAAGCCGGTCAACATCTACATCTGGAACGACTATCTGGGTGAAACGACCCTCGCCGACTTCACCAAGGCCACGGGCGCTGAGACGAAGGTCGACCTGTACGACAGCCTGGAACTGCTGGAGCAGAAGGTGCTGGTCGGCAAGTCCGGCTATGACGTGATCGTGCCGACCGCGGAGCCGACCCTGTCGCGTCTGATCCAGGCGAAGGTGGTGGGGCCGCTCGACAAGTCGAAGATCCCCAACTACAAGAACATCGACCCGAAGGTCCTGAAGCTGCTGGAGAATTCCGATCCCGGCAACAAGTTCGCCGTGCCCTATCTCGGCGGGACCGTCGGCATCGCCATCATCCCGGAAAAGATCAAGGCCGTCGCCCCCGACGTTGCGCTGGACAGCTGGGACCTGATCTTCAAGCCGGAAGTGGCGAAGAAGGTCTCGGCCTGCGGCATCACCGTGATGGATTCGGCCATCGACGTCATCCCGTCGGTGCTGAACTACCTCGGCCTCGACCCGAACTCCGAGAAGAAGGAGGATCTGGAGAAGGTCGAAAAGACGCTGATGGCGGTCCGCCCCTACATCAAGCGTTTCGTCACGGGTGAGAACATCAACATCCTGGCCGGCGGCGACGCCTGCGTCGTGATGGCCTACAACGGCGACGCCATCCAGGGTGCCGCCCGCGCCGAGGAAGCCAAGAGCGCCAAGGTGGAGTACATCACGCCGAAGGAAGGCGTGCAGGTCTGGTGGGATACCCTGGCGGTCCCGGCCGATGCGCCGAACAAGGACGGTGCGCACGAGTTCATCAACTTCGTGCTCGACCCGGCCAACATGGCGAACATCTCCAACAAGGTCAGCTACGCCAACGCGGTGCCGGGGTCGCTGGCGACGGTCGCCGACGACATCAAGTCGAACCCGGGCATCTTCCTGCCGGCCGACGGAACTCTGAAGCTGTTCTCGCTGAAGCAGATCAAGCAGGCCACCGACCGCGCCCGCACCCGCGTATGGACCAAGGTCAAGACCGGCAAGTAAGCCGCTTACCGTGATGCACCGACCCGCCCCGGCCGACCCCCAGCGATGGGGAGCGGCCGGGGCGTCGTCATGAAAGAGGAACCCGGATGGCCGGTCAGCCGATTCGCAAACCCACCCGTCTGGAACCGTGGCAGGACGCGGGCCAGACGCCGTATGTCCGAATCGAGAAGGTGACGAAGACCTTCGGCGACTTCGTCGCGGTGGACGAGGTCAGCCTGTCGATCTACCGCAACGAGTTCTTCGCCCTGCTCGGCGGCTCGGGCTCCGGCAAGACGACGCTGTTGCGCATGCTGGCGGGGTTCGAACAGCCGACCGAGGGCAGGATCTTCATCGACGGGGTCGATATGGCCGGCATTCCGCCCTATGAGCGGCCGGTCAACATGATGTTCCAGTCCTACGCCCTGTTCCCGCATATGACGGTGGAGCAGAACGTCGCCTTCGGCCTGAAACAGGACGGGGTGGCGAAGGCGGAGATCCGCGACCGCGTGGCGGAGATGCTGGGGATGGTCCAGCTGTCGGCCTTCGGCAAGCGCCGCCCGCACCAGCTGTCCGGCGGCCAGCGCCAGCGCGTGGCGCTCGCCCGCTCCCTGGTCAAGCGGCCGAAGCTGCTGCTGCTGGACGAACCGCTGGGCGCATTGGACAAGAAGCTGCGCGAACGCACGCAGTTCGAACTGGTCAACATCCAGGAAAAGCTGGGCGTCACCTTCATCGTCGTGACCCACGACCAGGAAGAGGCGATGACCATGTCTTCGCGCATTGCCGTGATGAACCACGGCGTCATCGCCCAGGTGGGCACGCCGACCGAGATTTACGAATATCCGCACAACCGCTTCGTGGCGGAGTTCATCGGCTCCATCAACATGTTCGACGGCCGCGTCGTGGAGACCGACGGCGATCAGGTGATCGTCGCCTCGGAGGAGGCCGGCTGCGAACTGCTGATCTCCCACGCCACCCCGGCGCCGGCCGGCTCTCCGGTCTCCGTCGCCATCCGGCCGGAGAAGATCGCCCTGTCGAAGGAGCCGGTCACGGAAGGGGACGGCCGCAACCGGACCACCGGCATCGTGCGGGAGATCGCCTATCTCGGCGACGTGTCGATCTATCTGGTGCAGCTGCCGACCGGAAAGACGGTGCGCGTCACCGCCCCCAACGTCACCCGCCGCACCGAAATGCCGATCACCTGGGAGGACGAGGTGACCCTGACCTGGCGCCCCTTCGCCGGCGTGGTGCTGACCCAATGAGGACGGTCGTCTCCGTCCTCGTTTCCGGGCTCAGCCGGATCGGGCTGTGGGGGCGCGGCGTGGTCGTCGCCGTCCCCTATCTGTGGCTGCTGCTGTTCTTCATGGTGCCCTTCCTGATCGTCTTCGGCATCAGCTTTTCCGAATCGATCATCGCCCAGCCGCCCTATTCGTCGCTGGTCGAATGGATGACGGACGAGGATGCCGGCACCTCGAAGCTGCAGATCCTGCTGAACATCAGCAATTACTTCCGGCTGGGCGGGGACGACCTCTACATCCTGGCCTACCTGAACTCGCTGCGGATCGCGGCGGTCACCACGCTGCTGTGCCTGGCGATCGGCTATCCCATGGCCTATGCCATCGCCAAGGCCGAGCCGTCGCGGCGCGGGCCGCTGATGATGCTGGTGATCCTGCCCTTCTGGACCAGCTTCCTGATCCGTATCTATGCCTGGATCGGCATCCTCAAGGGCAACGGCGTCATCAGCAACCTGTTGGAATGGACGGGCATCACCAGCGGTCCGGTGGAGATCCTCTATTCCGACTGGGCGGTCTATATCGGCATGACCTACTGCTACCTGCCCTTCATGGTGCTGCCGCTCTATTCGACGCTGGAGAAGATGGACCCCAGTCTGCTGGAGGCGGCGGCCGATCTCGGCTCGCGGCCCTTCAAGTCCTTCCTGTCGATCACGCTGCCGCTGTCGCTGCCGGGCATCGTCGCCGGTTCGCTGCTGGTCTTCATCCCGGCGGTGGGCGAGTTCGTGACGCCGGAACTGCTGGGCGGTCCCGACACGCTGATGATCGGCCGCGTGCTGTGGAACGAGTTCTTCGCCAACCGCGACTGGCCGGTGGCGTCGGCCGTCGCCATCGCGCTGCTGCTGGTGCTGGTGGTGCCGATCATGATCTTCCAGCATGTGCAGGGCAAACAGGCGGAGGCCGGGCGATGAAACGGTTCGGCTTCCTGTCCTGGGCGCTGTGGTTCGGCTATGCCTTCCTCTACGTGCCCATCGCGCTGCTGATCGTCTACAGCTTCAACGAGTCGCGGCTGGTGACGGTGTGGAGCGGCTTCTCGACCAAATGGTATGGGGAGCTGATCCGCAACGACACGCTCCTGGACGCGGCCCTGTTGTCCTTCCAGGTGGCCGCGGTATCGGCGACGCTGTCGGTGCTGCTGGGCACCTGCGCCGGGCTGGCGCTGGTCCGGTTCGGGCGGTTCCGCGGCCGGACGCTGTTCGGCGGCATGATCACCGCGCCGCTGGTCATGCCGGAGGTCATCACCGGCCTGTCGCTTCTGCTGCTGTTCGTGGCGATGGAGCAGTGGCTGGGCTGGCCCGATGGGCGCGGCATCACCACAATCACCATCGCCCACACCACCTTCACCATGTCCTACGTCGCGGTGGTCATCCAGTCGCGGCTTGCCGGCATGGACGGCAGCCTGGAGGAGGCGGCGATGGATCTGGGCGCCCGCCCGGCCAAGGTGTTCTTCGTCATCACCCTGCCGCTGATCGCCCCGGCGCTGGTCGCCGGATGGCTGCTGGCCTTCACCCTGTCGCTGGACGACGTGGTGGTGGCGAGCTTCGTGTCCGGTCCCGGATCGACGACTCTGCCGATGGTGATCTTCTCCAGCGTGAAGTTCGGCATCAGCCCGCAGATCAACGCGCTGGCAACTCTGATGGTTCTGGTGGTGGCGACCGGCATCTTTGTCGCCAGCATCGTCATGGCCCGCCAGGAGCGTCAGCGCAAACGCGACGAGCAGATGGCGATCCAGAACGGCTGAGCGCAGAGCTGTGGGTTTGGAGGCCGTCCGGTGCGTATTGACGCACCGGAGGGGTTCCAGCCTTTTGTTTTTTAGTACGGTATGGGGCGGGGACCCTCGTTTCCAAGGCCCCCGCCTTCACCTTATGCCGGCACCGTCTCTTCCACCGGAACGGAAGGCTGCACGTCCAGCCCCGCACGCTTCTCCACATCCGCCAGCAAGGCGGCGAGGCGGTCGGCTTCGGCCTGGACCGTCGCGACGTCGTACCAGCCGGGCAGATTCTCCAGGTCCGTGCGCGCCGTGGGGGCCTGTCCCTTCACCTGCACGAGATTGGTCTCTTCGTTTGGATCCCGGGTCAGATCGTACATCTCCCATTCCAGCAGGAGCGGGTTCGCCGGGTCGAAATAGCGGGCCAGCTTGGCGTTATCGGTGCGCACGCACCGGATGTGGTTGGGCTGGCGCACCGGGCCGGGGGACAGTTCAGGCACGCTCTTGACGCTGAATCCGCCGGTGCGTACGGCCTCGACGGTCTGGCAGTATACCTCGTACGCGCCGTAATAGTCCGGCTGGGTGAGCCGGCCTCCCTCGGCGGGCTGGGTCACCTCGTCGTCGGTCATGAACAGCACGCCTTCGCGCGGCTGGCCATCGGGGTAGGTCACCGGCGTGTCGGGGCTCTTCAGCACCGGGGTCAGATCGACGCCGGGAAACGGTGCCATGGTGTGGCGTTCGGCCAGCTTGGCCGCCGCCTCGTCCAGGGCCTCCTGGCCGACGCCGGTCAGGCCCAGCACGGTGGGCACGAGGTCGGCATGGCTGGTCACGGTATCCACATGCCTCAGCGTGTTCCCGTCGCCGCCCATCGAGGTCGGGAACCGGACCACCATCGGCACATGCACGGCCTCCTCATAGGCGACGTGCCACTTCTCCAGCATCATGTTGTGGGCCGCTCCCAACTCGCCGTGGTCGGCCACGAAGATGACGATGGTGTTTTCGGCCTGCCCTGAATCCTCCAGGGCCTGGAGCACGCGGTTGATCTGGGGATCGACCTGGGAATGCAGCCAGGCGTAGAATTGCAGGAGCTGGATGCTGTACCCCTCAGGATCCTCGGAAAGCTGGAACGGGATGGTGAATTTCAGGGCCAAGGCCACCGCGGCTTGCCAGTCGGCGGTCCCGGCCACGTTGCCGGCGGCGCTGACGGCGCCGTGGCTCGCCTTGGCGGACAGGGCCAGTCCGATCTTGTAGGCGGCGTCGAACTGGCAGGACGGCTTGGTCGACAGATCCTCGTTCCAGGTGGGGATCTTGCCAGCGCAATCCTGCGGGAAGCCCTGCGGGTTGAGCGGCATCGACATGGTGCCCTCGGTCGGCGGGAGCGACGACTGACCCTGGAGAGGCACGTCGAGCGGGCCGAACACCGGTTGGGTCTTTGCCGCGCTTCCATCGGTCGGCGGCAGGGCCTGGGAAACCACCGTGGGATATGTGGCGATGTCGTGCGGATTGGTGAAGGACACCACCGCAAACCACGGGCGCTGGGCGGCGTCGGTGGCGGGGGTGTTGGGGCCGGGCCGCGCCTCGTCGGCGGAAACCCCGTAATTGTAGGGCAGCGCCAGTCCGCGGCGGCGCAGGAACAGGCAGGCGTTGTCGGCGAAACCGGCGTCGCGGTAGATGCCCAGGTTGTTGATGGCCGCCCCATGGGGCTCCGGATAGGACAGCTCCCAATCGGAGAAGCCGTAACGCTGGAGCGAATGGCCGGCCGGGTCGCTGACATGCCATTTGCCGAAATAATGGGAGGAATAGCCGATGGCCTGCATCCAATGGCCCATGGTGGGATGGCCGTCGGCCTCCAACCACGGGAATTGGGCCGCGTTGCCGTCCTTGAACATGCCGTCGGTCTGGGTCACGCCGGTGCGGTTGCCGTACTGGCCGGTGAACATCACCGCACGGCTGGGGGTGCAGGCGCTGGACGCGATGGTGTGGTTGTGCAGCGCCACCGCATTCCTGCGCAGCCGGGTCAGGCCGGGGAAATAGGGAGCGTATTCGTTCCCGCTCACATCCGCCTCGCCCCGGAATCCCAGGATCCGCTTCAACGGTTCCGCCAGTCCGCCTTTGGGGCCATAGGAGAAGCGTGGATAGCGGTATTGATCGACGGAGATCAGAAGGATGTTGGGCCGAGAACCATTGCGCTGGGGGCGGTTGGTATTTTCAATCATGGCAATATTATCCCTTGCGATCCATATCGGGGAATAGCGACGACAATAGGTAATCGACCTTCTGGAATCGGATGATCTTCCGTTTCGGAAGGTGTCCTATAGCTGCTTTTCTTTTTTTAAAGATAAATTGATAAAAATCACTACGTCAATTGATATTAGCAGTCGTATGGATTTCATCTATGCAATGTATGTATCCATACTGATGTGTGTTTTTGTTTTGTATGACTTGAGGGTGGTGCGCAATCGCCGCTGCGGTGGACGAGCATTGGCTTTCGTGTGGGGCACCGCTTCCGAATCCTTGGAAAGGTCTCTCCGCATTGACGCAGGGTTTGCCACGGATGCCGTGCGGAAGGTGTGGCTCGATCTGCCCAAACTGCTCCACCGTCGCCCGGAACTGACGGTTGCTCGTCGCAAGCCCCTTTTCAGGTGGGGGAAACACAATGGTTCCATCCCAGAACGGTCTCTTTGGCGGTCCGAACCCTAAGCAGGGCTTCCGAGCTCCGCTCACGAATGGCTGGACCCGGAAAATTTGCTGAGTCGTTGAGCCATGGGTCCGCAAGCTCTCCCATCCGCGCGCGGCAGACCCGTGCCGCTACGGATGGCAATTGCCCGTTTCTTTTGCTATGTTGATGCCATCGTCAACAGCGAAAGAGGCTGTGCCATGCGCGCGCTCCTGTGGTTCCCTTTGTTGAGGCTCGGATTCTTCAATCCTGTTTCCACTGCTTATTCGACCACCCGTACGGTTACCGCCCGTCGCGCCCTGCGCCCGCCGTCCGGCCGCTGACCGCGCCCTTGCCGGCTCCCTCTCCCGGCATGCCGACGCGACACCTCGATCGCGTCCTTTGAGAAGTTCCTCTGCCATAAGGCCAAGTGCCAGCTGCGGTGGATGCGATTGCCAAACGCGCGCTCCCGTGGTTAGGGTGGATTGGGATGAAAAACGTCCCGGTCCCACGTGGTTCGCCGACCATCCTATTGGTGTTGCGGCTGCGAAGGGCAGGCTGGGACTTTTAAAAGCGTAGAGGGATCGACGCATGACGACACCGAACGCCCCGGCGCCGACGGGTCAAGGCTTCCACATGCCCGGCGAATGGGCTCGCCACAGCGGTTGCTGGATGGCGTGGCCGTGCCGGCCGGAAACCTGGCCGGAGGGCGCATTCGACGCGGCATGCGACGCCTACGCCGAGGTCGCGCAGGCCATTTCCCGGTTCGAGCCGGTGACGATGGTCTGCGACCCGGCGGATGTGGCCGAAGCCTCGCTCGCCTGCGGTCCCGGCGTCCAGATCCTGCCGCTGCCGATCAGCGATTCCTGGATTCGCGATACCGGTCCCAGCTTCGTCGTCGACGGCAAGGGCGGGTTGGCCGGCGTCCATTGGGGCTTCAACGCCTGGGGCGGCAATTACGACGGCTGCGACAAGGACCGGCAGGTCGGCCGCCTGATCCTCGACCACCTCAAGCTCCCCTGCTTTCCCGCCCCGCTGGTGATGGAGGGCGGCTCGTTCCATGTGGACGGGGAGGGGACGCTGATCACCACCGAACAATGCCTTCTGAACCCCAACCGCAATCCCGGCCTGTCGAAGGAGGAGATCGAGCGGAACCTGAAGGACCATCTCGGCATCGAGACGGTCATCTGGCTGGGCGAGGGCTATCAGGACGACGAGACCGACGGCCATATCGACGAGATCGCGCTGTTCGTGCGTCCCGGCGTGGTGATGGCGATCACCACCGACGATCCCGGCGACCCCAATTTCAAGATCTTCCAGGACAACCTCGACCGGCTGAAGCGCGCCCGCGATGCCAAGGGCCGCGAACTGGAGGTCATCCCGATCCAGCAGCCCGCACGCCGCGACATGAATGGCGTGCGTCTGACCCTGTCCTACACCAACCTCTACATCGCCAACGGCGGCATCGTCATGCCCGCCTTCGAGGATCCGGCCGACGACGAGGCCTACCGCGTCGTCCGCAAGGCCTTCCCCGACCGCGAGGTGGTGCAGATCGCCGCCATGGACATCGTGCGCGGCGGCGGCGGCATCCACTGCATCACCCAGCAGCAGCCGCTTCCCTGACGGCGGGTTCCTGACGGCGCTTTCCTCTCCGCCTCCGCCATTGGGCGGGCGAGGGAACGCGTCGGTATGGCCGGTGTTCCTGTGGGGCATTCTCCCTTCCGGAAAGCCCGACGATCATGGCCGAGGACACCGCCCGCCGGCTGCAGGCACGCCCCATCGCGGTGACCAAGGCCGCTCCTCCCGCCTCTACCCAGACGATCCTGCTGATCATCACGCTGATCGTGGTGACGCTCTATCTGGCGGCGGACATCCTGATACCGATCGCGCTGGCGGTGCTGCTCGGCTTCGTGCTGACGCCCATCGTCAGCCGGCTGGAGCGCTGGCATCTGGGACGGGTGCCGTCGGTGCTGGCGGTGGTGGTCCTGCTGTTCATGGCCATCATCGGCTTCGGCGCGGTGGTGGGTAGCCAACTCGGCGATCTGGCGGAGAATCTGCCGACCTACCAGCGCAACATCCACACCAAGATCCAGACCCTGCGCACCGCCACCTCGTCGTCCGGGGACCGCGGCGCGCTGAAGCAGGCGACCGACGCCTTCCGCGACCTTCAGCAGGAGTTGGAAAAGGCGACTGCCGGCGAGCAGCCGGCGCCACCCGCGGCCGGTGCCGCTCCGGCCGCGCCACCATCCGGCACGACCTCCGGCACGACCACCAGCCCGCCGCGCCGGGAGCCGGTGCCGGTTCGCCTCGACCAATCCGATGCCGGCGTCTTCGACCTCGTCCAACGGGTCCTCGGCCCGGCGATGACGCCGATTGCCATGGCCGGCCTGGTTCTGGTCTTCACCATTTTCATGCTGTTGCAGCGCGAGGATTTGCGCGACCGCCTGATCCGGCTGGTCGGGTCCGGCGACCTCAGCCGCACCACGGAGGCGATGAACGATGCGGGCGAGCGGGTCAGCCGCTATCTGCTGATGCAGGTGGTGGTCAATGTCACCTACGGCATTCCGATCGGCATCGGCCTGTGGCTGCTCGGCGTGCCGAATCCTCTGCTTTGGGGGCTGCTGGCGACGGTGCTGCGCTTCATCCCCTTCCTGGGGCCGGTGATCGCCTCGGCCTTTCCCATCCTGCTGTCCTTCGCGGTCGACACCGGTTGGACCCTGCCGCTGCTGTGCATCGCACTGTTCGTGGCGGTGGAGCTGTTTTCCAACAATGTGGTGGAGCCCTGGCTCTACGGGACGGCGACCGGCCTGTCCTCCCTCGCCATCATCGTCGCGGCGGTGGTGTGGACGACCTTGTGGGGTCCGGTCGGCCTTCTGTTGGCGACGCCGCTGACCGTCTGCCTCGTGGTGCTGGGCCGCCACGTGCCGCAGCTGCATTTCCTGGAGGTGATGCTGGGCGACCGCCCCGTCCTGCCCGACGAGGCGAAGGTTTACCAGCGCCTGCTGGCCCGCGATCCCGTCGAGGCGACCGAGATCGCGGAGGAACGGCTCGGCAAGGGAACCCCGGTGGAAATGGCGGACGGCTTGCTGCTGCCCGCCTTGTCGCTGGCCGAGCAGGACCGCCAGCGCGGGACCCTGAACCTGGAGGGCCGTCAGGCGGTGGCGGACGGGATGGCGAGCCTGCTGGACGAACTGTCCGAAACCGGCACTCTGCCGGAGGATGCGCCACGGGTGCTCTGCATCGGCGCCCGCAACAACCTGGACGAGGCGGCGGCCGGGCTGCTCGCCTATCTGCTGACCGGCCGCGGCATCCGCACCGATGTGATCCCGTGCGAGAAGGTATCCGCCCGCGCCATCGCCAGCCTCGGCACCGCGGGCATCGACGCGGTGGTTCTGTCCTCCCTCAACCCCTCGTCGCTCGGTCATTCGCGCCGGCTGCTGCGCCGGCTGCGCCTGCATTTCGGCCCCCGCGTGCCGATCCTGCTCTGCCTGTGGAGTGCTCACCCCGAAGCCGAAGTCCCGGAACGCGCCAGCGCCGAGACCGATGCCAACCTGGTCGCCACCGGGATGGCCGGCGCCCTGGCGGAACTGGAGGACCTGCAAATCGGCGTTACGGCGCCGGTAGCCGCCGAGCCGCAGGTGGATGCGGAGTGAGAAAGGGCGGATCGAGAAAGGCCGGCATCACGGTAGCTTATGCCGCCGTGGCCCACCTGTTTCGTCCGGCGCGCTTGGCGATGTAGAGCGCATCGTCGGCGGCCTGGATGCAGTCGTCGGCGGTCCGCCCCGGCCGATAGGCGGCCACGCCCAGGCTGAGCGTGACGGCGATGCTGTGCCCCTGATGTGCGATGGGTTGGTGGGCGATCAGCCCGCGCAGCTTTTCCGCCACTGCTTCCGCCTGCACCTGATCGGTGTCCGGCAGAAGGATCAGGAATTCCTCGCCGCCCCAGCGGGCGCACAGATCATGCCCGCGCAGGTTCCGGCGCAACAGACCTGCGGCCTCCACCAGCACGTGATCGCCCGCGGCATGGCCGAAGGCGTCGTTGACCTCCTTGAAATGGTCGATGTCCAGCATGATCAGGGCGAAGCCGCCGCTATTGCTACCGCTGCCGCTACCGCCGCCAATCCGGCCGACGCGGCACAGCTCGGCTTCCAGGCGGTCGACCATATGGCGGCGGTTGGGCAACTCGGTCAGCGGATCGGTCTGGGCGGCTGCGTGCAGCGCCTGGGCCATCTGCCGCGTGTCGGTCTGCATGCGGTCGCTGATCTTGGCGATTTTCGTCAGCTGGCGCATCAGCTTCAGGTGTTCGTCCGCCAGGGCGCGAAATTCGGTCATCAGCGGGTGGGCGGCATAATCCTCGTTCTCGGCGAGGCGGGCGAGCCAGTCCTGGAGCTTCTGTTCCTGCAGCATCATCCCCACCGTTCCCCGCCGCAGTGCCCAGCGCCTGGGCAGGCCCGTTACCCTCGCGTCACCGGACTTCGCGCCGCCGCTCATGACGCCGGCTCCGTCATGTGCGGCTCCGCCACGGGCGGCTCCGTCGCAACCGCAGCCGAAGCCGCCTGAGTGGGAGCGGTGCGGGCGAGCGGCAGGCGGACCGTGAAGGCGGCACCTTGACCCAGCTGGCTCGCCACCGCGATCCCGCCGCCGTGGGTCTCCACGATGCAGCGGGCGAGATGGAGCCCCAGCCCGGCGCCGGTGGTGCCGGCGGCGTTGGACGCCCGGAAATACTTGTCGAACAGCCGCGCCGCGTCGGCCGCATTGACGCCGATTCCCTCGTCCGCCACCCGCACCGTCACCTGCCCCTCGCCGGTGGAGAGGTCGAGGCGGATCGTCCCTCCCTTCGGCGAGTACTTCACAGCGTTTTCCAGCAGGTTGGAAAACACAACGGTCAAAAGGTCGCGGTCGCCGGGAATCGGCACCGGGCGATCGACGCCCTGCAGTTCGAACCTGTGGCCGGCCGCCGACGCCCCCATGTCCCTCACCAGCCCCGTCAGCATGGCGGCGAGGTCGAAGGCCATCGGCCGGGCGGCGGCGGTTCCCAGCCGTTCATCGGTCAGGCAGCGCTCGATCAGGTGAAGCATCCGCTGCACCGCGTTGCGGATCTTTCCCACCCGCGGCATTGCCGAGACCGGCAGCTTCGGTTCCAGTTCCAGCAATTGCGAGGCGCTGTCGATGATGGCCAGCGGCGTGCGGAACTCGTGGCTGACCATCAGAACGAACTGGCGCTGCTGGAGCGCCATCTCCTTGGTTTCGGTCTGCAGCCGGTCGCTGATCTTGGCGATCTTGCGGAACTGGTGCAACAGCTTGCCATGCCGTTCCGCCAGCTTCTGGAATTCCGCCAGCAGGGGATTGTCGGCATTGGCCGGATCCTGGGCCAGCCGCTCGATCCACTGACGAAGCTCCTGTTCCTGCGACCGCATCGTCATCTCGGGTGCTCAGTTCATTTCGGCTGATGGACGTGTCATCAATGGGCGAGGATCTCGAAGGGCAGGGAGACGTCTTCCGCGAACTCCTCCGCCATGTCGAGAGCGCGGTCGTTGTCGCTGTCGTAATGCCAGCGCACCGATACGGTCCGGCCCTTCTGATGGGCAAGGTCCAGCATCTCCAGCACGTCGATCATGCATTTGATGCTGCTGGTGTTGAGATAGCTCAGCCCGATGTCCAGCACCACTGCCGGCGCCGGTTCCTTCAAATACTCCTCCAGCCAGCTGAACACCGGCGCATAGAAATCGAAGGAGTTTTCCGGGTAGGACTCCCCCTCGATGCGCAGGAGCCCGGCCGCCGGATCGAAATCGATCAGGGGCGAGCAGGAGGTTGCCTCGATCCGCAGACTGTCCATTATGCGTGTTCCGTGATTTCTTATAGCTGGACTTCAAGGCTGAAGAAGAAATAGCGCTCGTCGACCGCGCGCAGCGAATATTCCAGCGGCCTGGTGGCCTTGCGCGCCATGTCGATCAGGCCCAGGCCGGCGCCGCTGGCGCCCGCTTCGCGCGGCTTGCGCGACTGTTCCTTGTAGGCGGCCTTCAGCCCCGCCTTGTCCAGGCCGCGCATCTTCTCCAGCATCGCCGACAGGTCGGGAACGTCGTCCGCCTCGACCAGATTGCCGGAGCTGACGACGTAATGTTCGTCCTCCTTGCCGATCACGACGATGCCGCTGTTGGCGGGGATCGGCCGGCCCAGCGCTTCGCGGGACGCGGTATAGTTGCGGACATTCTGTGCCTGCTCCACATAGACGGAGAAGACGTCCATGATCGCCGATTTCTCGATCTGCTCATTTTCAAGGTGGTTGCGGACCGCCTTGCCCAGCTCTTCGATGACGCTGTGGCTGAAGGGTCCGCTGAAGCAGATCAGCAGCTTCTGCCGTGACAGCAGCTCCTGCAGGTTGAAGAGTTCGTTGCCTTTCATCGTACTTTGACGACCTGCCTTACGGGTGGATGAACTGGGGGGAGGGGCCGGCGGCCCTGGAAGCCGCTGCGGCCAATTCCGGCGACGGCGAGAAGCCGATCAGCGTGATGTCGTCGCGCTGGGCGCGGTCGCCCTGGTGGTCGGCCAGAGCCTGCGCGAAGGCGGCCTTGCGGTCTGCCATGGGGATGCCTTCGTGTTCCAGCAGCATGGCGTTGAAGCGCCGGTTGCCGAACCCGAAACCGCGGGCACCGCCGGCCTGGTCGAGGAATCCGTCGGTGGTCAGGTAGAAGCTGCGGCCCCGCGCCAGTTCCACGCGGTGGGTGGTGAAGCGGTGACCGATGTCCGACCGGCGGTAGCCCAGGCTTTGGGCGTCGCCCTTCACCTCGCTGACCGATGCGGTGCCGCCGACCTGGTCATCGACCCCTTGGGTATCGACCCCTTGGGTATCGACGATGTGCAGCCCGATCCGGCCGCCGGCGAACAGCAGGTCACCGCGGTCCGGCCGCACCAGGCAGAGCCCGATGTCCAGCCCGTTGTCGAAGCGCGGGTTGTCCCGCCCGCGGGCCAGCGCCGAGCGCACCATGCGGTTCAGCCGGCCCAGGATCGCCGCGGGGTCGCTGTCGGGCGTGTCGGAGAGCACATGGTCGAGGATGGCCGACACCGTCATCGTCATGAAGGCGCCCGGCACGCCGTGGCCGGAACAGTCGGCGACACCGATCAGGAAGCGGCCGTCCTCCAACTCGCGGAAGATGTGGAAATCGCCGCCCACGACGTCGCGCGGGCGCCACAGCACGCAGACACCGTCCAGCCGCCGCGCCATCTCGCGCTCGTCCGGCAGGATGGCCGACTGCAGCAGGCTGGCATACTGGATGCTGTCCATGACCTGACGGTTCACCACGGCCAGCTGTTCGTTGGACTGCCGCAGCTCCTCCGTCCGTTCGGCGACGCGCTGTTCCAGCCGTTCGGTATAGTCGTGGACGGTTTCCGCCATGTGGTTGAAGGCGACGGTCAGCTGACCGATCTCGTCGGCGCGGCGGTTGCGCAGCCGGACCCGGTAGTCGCCGGCCGCGATGGCGCCGGCCGAGCGGGTCAGCCGGGCGAGCGGCGCCAGCACCAGCCGGTTCAGCAGGATGCTGATCATGCCGATGACGGCCAGCAGCGAGAAGAAGACCAGCCCGGCCATCGGGGCCAGCGCGGTCATGGTGGCGCTTTCCGCCTCTTCCAGCGAATAGGTCAGGCGCAGCAGGCCGACCATGGTGCGCTCGCCGCCGCTGCCGGAGATTGCGATCTGCCGTTCGACGGTCGTCAGCTCTGCCCGCCCGGCGGGACGTTCCAGCGCCACCAGCGGCTCGCCATGGCCGCCGCGGCCGCCCGATGCCGCCCACACCTTGACGCTGCGCACCGCGGCATCCTCGGCCATCAGGCCGCGGATCATCCCTTCCACCGCGCGGGTGTCGAACTCCCACACCGCCTGGCCCATGGCCGAGGCCTGGAGCGTGCCGACCAGCATGGCGCGGTGTGTCACCGCCTCGCGCTGCTGGCGGCCGACCAGGACGGACGAAACGCCCATCGCGACCATTCCGACCAGCAGGGTGCAGCCGACGATCATCAGGATGACGCGGGTCAGCAGCGACGATCCGCCGACGCGGGCGGCGTCCTCATCCGTGCCGCGGGGGCCGGAGCCGCGAAGCGTATAGGATTCGGTGTCGTCCCATCCCGTGACGCTCATCCACATCCTCCTGACCCGGCCGGCCGGGGCGCGTTCGTTCATGACGGTCTTCATGGCAGCCCCGGTCCGGTCGACCGGGGCTGCGGTAGTCCCACGCCCATCAGTAAATCCACCCCTGCGTGCAACGCGCCGACAGTCATCGAAAGGGCCGGCGGGCATGATGCGTGTGGCGGATGAGCCTATCCATAGCACGATCGTTTTAGCCAGTCGTGAAATAACATTCGGCAATGGCTCGCTTCATTGTCGGAAAGCCCAGGAAAATGGGAACGACCGGCAACCGGGGGCGACCAATGTCGTCCAATTGCAACGAACTGTAACGGACATCGACCGAATAGTGGTTGGGTGGGGCGAAGCCGTTGCCCGGAATGGGATTTTCGGTGGACGGCCGCACAGTTGCCCATGCTACCTTCCCGCCCGCCGCTTCCCGGCCCGCCGCTTCCCGGCCCGCCGCTTCCCGGCCCGCCGCATCCCGGCAGGACGGTCGCGGCCTGTACCGCAATGGTGGAGGGCGAAGGATGGCGTTCGGTGTTCGTGCATTCGGTGCCGCAGGGATCTTTTCCGCCACGCTCGCCGCAGCCCTTCATATGGCGGCGTCACCCGCCGCGGCCCGTCCGGTGACGGTGCTGGCGCCGGAACTTCCGCCGATGATGACCGTCGACGGCACCGGGCGGGAGGCCTCCATCATCGCCGAGACGCTGGCGGCCTGCGGGCATGAGGCGCGCTTCAAGGTCGTACCGTTCGGCCGCCATTGGAACGACTTCCGCGACGGCGCCCAGGTCGACGCCGTCACCACCGTGCCGGCCGGCATGGAGATGCCGGGCGCGCGCTCCGCCCCCTACATCCTGTACCAGAACGGCGCGTCGGTTCTGAAGAGCAGTGGCCTGACCGTGAAGTCGCTGGCCGATCTCGCGGGCAAGCGGGTGATCACCTTCTCCGGCGCGCCCGATGTCCTGCCCGGCCTGCGGGCTGCGATCCCGAGCTTCGGCGACTTCCGCGAGCGCGCCGACCAGATGGTGCATTCCAACCTGCTGTTCGCCGGCCGGGTCGACGCGGTTCTTGCCGACGGCCTGATCTTCGCCGAATACAACCGCCAGCTTCAGGACAAGGCGAAGGCCGGCGGCGGTCTGCCCTTCGACCCGGCCCAGCCGGTGCAGTTCACCGCCATCTTTCCGCCGACACCCTACAGCATGGTATTCCGCGACGAGTCGCTGCGCGGCGACTTCGACCGCTGCCTTGCGGAGCTGAAGGGGAGGGGCCGGATCGACGCCATCGACAAGGCCGCGGTCGAGCGCTACTCCGCTACCGTGGGCGACCAATACCTATCCCTTAGGTAAGGCTGTGGAACCGATCTTGCGCGATGCCGGTTTGGTCCGGTCGAACGGATTGGGTTTGCGTAACCCGATTGGGTGTTTAATATAACCTCATACGAATGTGAATGGGGGCATAGGCGTCGTGGCCCGGATCATTGTGGTCGAAGACGAAGCCGACCTTCGTGACGATCTCGTCGAATATCTCGACCGCTCCGGTTTCGAGGTGCGGGGGGCGTCGCGTGGTGCGGAACTGGACCGGCTGCTCGAAAGCGCTCCGGCCGACGTCATCGTTCTCGACATCAACCTGCCCGATGAGGATGGATTCTCGGTCGCGCGGCGCATCCGCGCCTCGTCCCATGCCGCCATCATCATGCTGACGGCGCGGTCCAGCCTGATCGACCGGGTCATCGGGCTGGAACTGGGCGCCGACGTCTATCTGGTCAAGCCGGTCGATTTCCGCGAGGTCGAGGCGCAGGTCAAGGCTCTGATGCGCCGGATGCAGAAGGGAGCCGCCCCGCTGGCAGCACCCGAGCCGCCGTCCGCCGCACCGGCCGCCGCGCCCGACGCGCGCAAGGCCTGGGTGTTCGACGACATCGAATGGCGCATCCAGCCGCCGACCGGCGCCGCGGTGCCGCTGACCGCGACCGAGTACAAGTTCCTCTCCCTGCTGGTCACCGCCCCCGGCGAGCCGGTGACCCGGCAGGACATCTCCGTGGCGCTGACGGGGCGCGACTGGGATCCCTACAGCCGCTCCATCGATTCGCTGGTCCGCCGCCTGCGCATCAAGGTGGAGGAGCGCAGCGGCTGCGCCCTGCCGGTCCAGGCGGTGCACGGCGTCGGATACGCCTTCGTCGGCCCCGTGGTCAGCAGCGTGGCCGAGGACAGCACGCCCTGATGCCCGGGGCCTGATCCCCGCTCCCGGATATCCGGTCTCGGCACTCGACTCACGGGCCTCCTTCGGCGATGGTAGCGCCCGCAAGGAAGGGACGAGAGACCATCATGACCGACGCCACCGCTGCCTCCCAGAACGACGCCGCCGGGCTCCCCGCCGCCTCCAACGGTGACGGCAGCGGGCTGTATCTGGTCGACGGCTCCGGCTTCATCTTCCGCGCCTTCCATGCGCTGCCGATGCTGACGCGGCCGGACGGCACGCCGGTGAACGCGGTGCTGGGCTTCTCCAACATGCTGCTGAAGCTGCTGGCCGACGCCAGGGCGGAAGCCGTGGCGGTCGTCTTCGACAGCAAGCGTCTGAATTTCCGCAACGAGTTCTATCCCGACTACAAGGCTCACCGCCCGGAACCGCCGGAGGAGCTGAAGCCCCAGTTCGCCCTGATCCGCGAGGCGACGGAGGCCTTCTGCCTGCCCTGCCTGGAACTGGAGGGCTTCGAGGCCGACGACCTGATCGCCACCTACGCCCGTCTGGCGCAGGAGGCCGGTCGCCCGGTCACCATCGTGTCGTCGGACAAGGACCTGATGCAGCTGGTCCGCCCCGGCGTCGGCATGTTCGACCCGATGAAGAACAAGGCCATCGGCCCCGACGAGGTGTTCGAGAAGTTCGGCGTGCCACCGGAGAAGGTGGTGGACGTCCAGGCGCTGGCCGGCGACAGCGTCGACAACGTCCCCGGCGTGCCCGGCATCGGCGTGAAGACCGCCGCCCAGCTGATCACCGAATATGGCGACCTGGAAGCGCTGCTGGCCAATGCGGAGAAGATCAAGCAGCCGGCCCGCCGCCAGAAGCTGATCGAGTTCGCCGAGCAGGCCCGAATCTCCCGCCGTCTGGTCCTGCTGGACGAGAACGTGCCGCCGCCCAAGCCCCTGGACGAGCTGCGCGTGCGCGAGCCCGATCACCAGCGCCTGATCGACTTCCTGAAGGCCCAGGGTTTCCGCACGATCGTCTCGCGCGTCGAGATGGAGATGCAGAAGGACGGCCGCATCGCCGACGGCGCCGGCGGTGGGCTCCCGTCCCCCGGTTCGGTGCCCACGCCCGCCGCGAAGTCCCCCGCGCCCACCGATACACCGGCTGACGAAGGCCACCCGGCCCGCAAGACGGTGCTGAATGTGCCGGAGGTGCGCTACGAGCTGGTGCAGGATGCCGACGCGCTGCGCCGCTGGGTCGAGCGGGCGCGGGAGACCGGCGTGCTGGCGGTGGATACCGAGACCGACAGCCTGACCCCGGCCACCGCCACGCTGGTCGGCGTGTCGCTGTCGACCGAGCCCGGCATCGCCTGCTACATCCCGCTGGCCCATGGCGCGTCCGCCGCCGCCGCCGGGCAGCTGGACTTCGACGCCCCGCCGCCGCCGGTGCAGATCCCGACGGCCGAGGCGATGGCGATCCTGAAGGACGTGCTGGAAGACCCGTCGGTCCTGAAGATCGGCCACAACTTCAAGTTCGACCACCAGCTGTTCGCCCGCAACGGCATCGCGGTGTCGCCGGTGGACGACAGCATGCTGATCTCCTACGTGCTGGACGGCGGCGCCCACGGCCACGGCATGGACGAGCTGGCGGAGATGCATCTCGCCTACACGCCGATCCCCTTCAAGGAGGTCTGCGGCACCGGCAAGAACCAGATCACCTTCGACCGCGTGCCGCTGGACAAGGCGCTGGCCTATGCCGCGGAGGACGCAGACATCACGCTGCGCCTGTGGACTCTGCTGAAGCCGCGGCTGGTCGACGACCGCATGGTCACCGTCTATGAGACGCTGGACCGCCCGCTGGTCCCGGTGGTGGCGGACATGGAACGGGCCGGCGTGCGCATCGACAAGAAGGCGCTGTCCGACCTGTCGCAGAGCCTGTCCGTCCGCCTCGCCGAGATCGAGAAGGACGTCCACGCCCTTGCCGGCCAGAGCTTCAACATCGGCTCGCCCAAGCAACTGGGCGAGATCCTGTTCGACAATCTCAAGCTCGGCACCGGCAAGAAGGGCAAGACCGGTGCCTATTCCACCGACAGCAGCGTGCTGGAGGAGCTGTCGGAGCAGGGCCACACCATCGCCCAGCGCGTTCTGGACTGGCGCCAGCTCGCCAAGCTGAAGAGCACCTACACCGACGCGCTGCAGGAGAAGATCTCCCCCGTCACCGGCCGGGTCCACACCGCCTTCGCGCTGGCGGCGACCAACACCGGCCGCCTGTCCTCCACCGATCCCAACCTGCAGAACATCCCGGTCCGGACGGAGGAGGGCAAGAAGATCCGCCGCGCCTTCGTCGCCTCACCCGGTTACAAGCTGCTGAGCGTCGACTACTCGCAGATTGAGCTGCGTCTGGTGGCGGAGATGGCGAACATCCAGGCGCTGAAGGACGCCTTCCGCGACGGGCTGGACATTCACGCCGCCACCGCCGCCCAGGTGTTCGGCATCCCGCTGGATCAGATGACGCCGGACATCCGCCGCAAGGCCAAGGCGATCAACTTCGGCATCATCTACGGCATTTCCGGCTTCGGCCTGGGCCGCCAGCTGGGCATCGCGCCCGGCGAGGCCAACGCCTTCATCAAGACCTATCTGGAGCGCTTCCACGAGCTGAAGGTGTGGATGGAGTCGATCAAGAGCTTCGCCCGCCAGCACGGCTATGTGGTGACGCTGTTCGGCCGCCGCTGCTACATGCCCGGCATCCAGGACAAGAACGCCGCCCGCCGCGCCTTCGCCGAGCGCCAGGCCATCAACGCCCCCATCCAGGGCACCGCCGCCGACATCATGAAGCGCGCCATGAACCGCATGCCCGCAGCCTTGGCGGCAGCGGGGAGCAGCGCGCGGATGCTGCTGCAGGTGCACGACGAACTGCTGTTCGAGGTGCCGGAAGCGGAGGCCGAGGACGCGGCGCGCATCGTGCGCGGGGTGATGGAGGGCGCCGCGCATCTCGGCGTGCCGCTGGTGGCGGAGGCGGGGATCGGGGACAATTGGGAGGAGGCGCATTGAGGGTGGCCACGTCTCAGATAACTGAACGGCTTCGATCCATCGTTTAGCTTTTAGACTTGGCTTTCATCGGAAGTGTACACAAAACAGAGTACTCTTACGCAGTGTACGCCATATTACACGGACCGTATGGA
Organism: Azospirillum sp. INR13; assembly: GCF_015390205.1. Taxonomy (NCBI): domain Bacteria; kingdom Pseudomonadati; phylum Pseudomonadota; class Alphaproteobacteria; order Rhodospirillales; family Azospirillaceae; genus Azospirillum; species Azospirillum sp. INR13. Next base: position 26,911 of record NZ_VUOI01000020.1, on the reverse strand, counting down.
GGGAACAGGAAAGCCGGAGGTGATGGGTATCTATCCCCATGGCGATTGGAATATCTGTTGTCGTGCTCGCGAACCACTTGCGCCATCATACCTCTAACGATAGGATAAGAGAGTGCGGGCGGAGCAGTATCAGAGCGATGCTGCTGGCTCTCTTTTTTGAGGGCCTTGCTTAGTGACCAGGGGAAACTCTAGCCTATGCGCTTTCCTTTTTAGGAAATAGCTATTCAGTAATTTGCGCCCGCACTTTTCTTAAAAAGGTGTGAGATGACGGCTCTCTATGATCGCATATGGATAACATCAAAAACAAGAATGATCTCCGAGAGGAGGTATTTATCATATGACCTTGCTGCTCATTTAATGATAAATACACTCTCTGCGGTTATGTTGCTTGCGTCAATATATCCGCAGGAGATTGGATCAATCATTCCGGGGTTTTCAAAAATAAATGTCGCATGTTCTATTCTGTTGTTTGCAATATCATTGATAGTTTACGGTTTCAAGTTTGGCGAAAAGGCGGCGCGGCATAGGGAATGCTATCTAAAACTACAAGATCTAATTGAGCACGAGATGCCTCATCATCAAATGGCTGAAAAATATAGCGCGATAATGGAATGCTACCCCAATCACGCCAGCAGAGATTACTTTGATCTAATATTTGAGCGTTGCAACGTGCAGAATAACCCTATATGTTCTCCAGGGACAGAGAATAAGATAATCCCAAGCAAATCAATAGTATGCATCTACTTTCTAAGAAGGGCAGCTTTTCTTGGTTTTTGTTATGCACTTCCTATCGGAACTCTGGCAATTTCTATCCTCTCTCTCGTCGGCTGAACAATATGGCAAAGCCTTATAAGATATTCCTCCAAAAATTTCGTGAAGATAATCTCCGTGCGCTGTTTAAGGAAAAAGTTTCGCAGACACGTGCGATTGGAAGGGATGGTACACATGTCAGCCAATTTGCTGATCGCCAATTAGACGAGCTATCACTAATTGCAAGAAAAGTTTCTGATGGTACTTATAAGTTTACACGCTACCGCGAAAAGCTGATTTCTAAGGGTCCGTTTAAAGCTCCCAGACTGCTCTCGATTCCAACTGTCCGTGATCGGCTCACATTGAGAGCACTTTGTGAGTTTCTTGCTGAAGTATACCCAGAAGCTATTACTCAAAAGCCTCATGCATATGTAAAAAGCATACAGGAGAATCTTGCTAAAAATGACGTAGATGCTGCTTTCCTGAGGGTTGATGTTCGGGATTATTATCCATCGATCAATATTGAACTTCTTATAAAGTTGATAAAAAAGAGGGTCAGGAAAGTCGAGGCGATATCTCTCATTGAAAGTGCGCTGAGAACACCTACGATTAAGTTTTCCGTCGGGGGAGTTCCGCAAGGACTTAGTATCTCTAATATCCTTGCGAATATATATCTTTTGGAGATTGATGATTGTCTCAGAAAAAGCTACACCTATTATAGGTACGTTGATGATATTTTAATAATATGTAAGTCAACAACACATGCGCAAGAAGCGTTCAACGAGGTTAAGTGGCGGCTTAAGCATCAGCGCCATCTGCAATGTCATGAACTAGGTGATGGTAGTAAATCCTGCATTGCGAATGTTATTGATGGGGTAGACTATCTCGGGTTTCGATTAAAGAAAAACAGAATTTCGGTAAGAGATTCTTCATTGAAGAAAATGATAAATAGCATAATATCAATGTTTTCTAAATACAGAGGAAAGAGGAATGATCAAAAGCTTATTTGGTTGTTAAATCTGAGGATAACAGGTTGCCGATTTCAAGGAGAAAAATATGGATGGATGTATTTCTTCCTTCAGTCGGATGATACCAGCCAACTCTCCAGACTCGACAGATTTGTCGCAAGATTTATGGAAAAAAAGGGCAAAAGCGAATTGCTTGGAAGGCAAAAGACGTTTATTAAAACTTATCACGAGCTTCGATATAACGGCAAGATGAGCAAGTATATTCCGAACTTCGACGAAATTGGCATTAATGATATGGTGGATGTGTTGTCTCAGCTGTCAGGAAAAACAAAGTTTGAAATAGGAAAAATGGATGACAATTCTATCAGGTCGCAGTTCTTTAGCTTGATAAAAAAGGAGGTGGCTGTTTTGGAGCGCGATGTCCTCGAGTCATTTTCGTAAGCTAATGGATCGTCTAGGAGTTCTTGGGGATTCACAGAAGCGCTGCTTACCCTCTTAGGCAAGTCTCTGAGTCTAGTGTAAATTATTTAGAGTTCACATAGTCAAAAGGGTAGTCGCATGCATGCGCGCAGACAGGGCAGACCGGACCGCTTCTCGCCTTGGTTTGGACGCTTGCCCCATTTGACCTTGGCCGTGGCAATTATGCTCAGCGTCACGGCCACCCCCGCCCACGCCGACCGCCTGCAGCGCCTCCTCGACCGCTTCATCGTCGATGAGGAACTCGACGGCGGCATCCTGCTGGTGTCTGGGGCCGGACCTCCGGCGGGTCGTCGTCTCCGGCATCGCCGACCGGCGGGGCGAGCGGCCGGTGACGGAGGAGACGCGCTTCTACGTCGCCTCCGTCGGCAAGATGGCGACCGCCGCCGCCGTGATGCAGCAGGTGGAGGAGGGGCTGCTCTCGCTCGATCGGCCGGTGCGGGAATTGGCGCCGGACTTGCCACTGGGCAAGGTCGCCAATGCCAACCGGGCGCGGCTGGTCCATCTGCTCGACCACAGCTCGGGCATTCCCGATTACATCACCGATGCCTATGAAGAGGACGAGGCGGCCAAGCCGGAACGGCTGCCGCGCAGCGGCGCTCTGCTCGCCTATGCGGCGGGGGAGGAGGCGACCGGGCCGGTCGGCGGGCATTACGAGTATTCCAACAGCAACTATGTCCTGCTCGGCCACATCGCGGCTCTGCGCGACGGCGTTCCCTTCGCGCAGGTGCTGCGGAGCCGGGTGATCGAGCGGGCCGGGATGGGCTCGACCACCGTGGGCGCCGATCCGCGCGACCGCAGCCTTGCCCATGGCTATACCGAGGAGGGGGACGTCAGCCGCCGGTCCTGGGCGGCGACCACCGGCGACGGGCCGCTGGTCACCACCGCCGGCGATCTGGAACGCTTCGTCTTCGCCCTGTTCCGCGACAACCGGCTGCTGAAGCCCGAGACGGTCCGGCGGATGATGACCCCGTCGGAGAACGAGGAGGGGCAGGGGCTGGGCGTCGCGCTGTCGAAGGACCGCTGGGGGCGTAGCGTCGGCCATGACGGCCGCTATGACGGGTTCGAGGCCGATGTCCGCTATTACCCCGGCCGCCGCACCGCGCTGATCTTCCTGACGAACGGCATCCAGCAGAGCGACGAGGCCCTGCTGGATGCCGTGGCGGAGGAAGTCTTTAGACGTTGAACAATAGGGCGGCGAGCGGTCAGTGGTGCGTCACCGCGCCCGCCGGGGTGGAGGGGATGTCCGCCGACCGCTCCGCCTTCGCGCCGGCCAGCCGGCGCAGCAGGACGTAGAAGACCGGGGTCAGCACCAGACCGAACAGGGTGACGCCGATCATGCCGGCGAACACCGCCACACCCATGGCGTGCCGCATCTCCGACCCGGCGCCGGTGGAGGTCACCAGCGGCACCACGCCCATGATGAAGGCGATGGAGGTCATCAGGATCGGGCGCAGGCGCAGGCGGCTGGCCTCGATGGCGGCCTGGACGGTGCTGCGGCCCTGCTCCTCCAGTTCGCGGGCGAACTCGACGATCAGGATGGCGTTCTTGGCGGACAGGCCGACCAGGACCATGAAGCCGATCTGGGTGAAGATGTTGTTGTCGCCGCCGGTGATCCACACGCCGGCCAGCGCCGACATCAGGCTCATCGGCACGATCATCAGGATCGCCAGCGCAGGGTCAGGCTCTCGTACTGCGCCGCCAGCACCAGGAAGACCAGAAGGATGCTGATCGGGAACACCCACAGCGCGGAGTTGCCGGCCAGGATCTGCTGATAGGTCAGGTCGGTCCACTCGAACCGCACGCCGCGCGGCAGGGTCTCCGCCGCGATGCGCTCGGCCGCCGCCTGCGCCTGGCCGGAGGAGAAGCCGGGCGCCGGCCCGCCGTTGATGTCGGCGGCGGTGTAGCCGTTGTAGCGCACCACCATCTCCGGCCCGTAGCTGGGCGCCACCCGCACCAGCGAGGACAAGGGCACCATGTCGCCGCGGTCGTTGCGGGTCTTCAGGAGGCCGATGTCGCCGGATTCCGCCCGGAACGGGGCGTCCGCCTGCACCCGCACCTGGTAGACGCGGCCGAAGCTGTTGAAGTCGTTGACGTAGAGCGAACCCAGATAGATCTGCATGGTGTCGAACACCTCGCCGACCGACACGCCCTGCTGCTTGGCCTTCACCCGGTCGAGATCGACGTCCAACTGCGGCACGTTGATCTGGTAGCTGGAGAAGGTCGGCCCCAGCTCCGGCGTCTGCATCGCCTTGGTGACGAAGGCGTTGACCGCCGCGTTCAGCGCCTCGTAGCCCAGCGCACCGCGGTCCTCCAACTGCATCTTGAAACCGCCGAGCGTGCCGAGGCCCATCACCGGCGGCGGTGGGAAGATGGCGACGAAGGCCTCCTTCAGGCCGGCATAGCGCTTCTGCAGGGTGCCGGCGATGGCATCGGCCGACAGGCTGGCGTCGCCGCGCTCGGCGAAGGGCTTCAGCGTGACGAAGACGATGCCGGCGCTGGAGCTGTTGGTGAAGCCGTTGACCGACAGGCCGGGGAAGGCGACGGCGCTCTGCACGCCCGGTTGCTTGAGGGCGATGTCGGTCATCTCGCGGATCACCGCCTCGGTGCGGTCGAGCGAGGCGCCGTTGGGAAGCTGGGCGAAGCTGATCAGGTATTCCTTGTCCTGGGCCGGGACGAAGCCCATCGGCACCGCGCGGCCGAGCAGGACGGTGGCGCCCAGCAGCAGCACATAGACCAGCATCATCATGCCCTTGTGCCGCACCACCCCGCCGACGCCGCGGCCATAGCCGGTGGAGGCGCGGTGGAACACCCGGTTGAACAGGCGGAAGAAGCCGCCGAACACCCGGTTCATGGCACGGGTCAGCCAATCCTGCGGCTGGTCATGGCCGCGCAGCAGCACCGCCGACAGGGCCGGCGACAGGGTCAGCGAGTTGAAGGCGGAGATGACGGTGGAGATCGCGATGGTCATCGCGAACTGCTTGTAGAACTCGCCCGACAGGCCGGTCATGGCCGCCAGCGGCACGAAGACGGCGACCAGGGTCAGCGCGATGGCGATGATCGGCCCGCTGACCTCCCGCATCGCCTTGTAGGTGGCTTCCTTGGCCGACAGGCCGGACTCGATGTTGCGTTCGACATTCTCGACCACGACGATGGCGTCGTCCACCACGATGCCGATGGCCAGCACCATGCCGAACAGAGACAGCGCGTTGATCGAATAGCCCAGCAGAAGCATGAGGGAGAAGGTGCCGACGATCGACACCGGCACGGCCAGCAGCGGGATGATCGAGGCCCGCCAGGTCTGCAGGAAGACGATCACCACCAGAACCACCAGGGCGACCGCCTCCAGCAGGGTGTGGATCACCGCCTCGATGCTCGACCGCACGAACTGGGTGGGGTCGTAGACGATGCTGAAATCGACGCCGTCGGGCATGTCGGCCTTCAGCTCCGCCATCGTCGCCCGGACATTGTCGGCGATGTTCAGCGCGTTGGCGCCCGGCGCCTGATTGATCGCCAGCGCCACCGCCGGCTTGTTGTCCAGCAGAGAGCGCAGGCCGTACTGCGCCGCCGCCAGCTCCACCCGCGCCACGTCGCGCAGGTAGGTGACGCCGCCGTCCTTGCCGATCTTCAGGACGATGCCGGCGAACTCGTCCACCGTCTTCAAGCGGCCCTGCGCGTTGATCGACAGCTGCAGCGGCGTTGTCGGCAGGCTGGGCGAGGCGCCGATGACGCCGGCCGCGACCTGGACATTCTGCTCGCGGATCGCCGCCACCACGTCGGACGCGGTCAGGCCGCGTTCCGCCACCCTGTTGGGGTCGAGCCAGACGCGCATGGAATAGTCGCCGGCACCCCAGACCTGCACCTCGCCGACGCCCTGGATTCGGCTGATCCGGTCCTTGACGTTCAGGATGGCGTAGTTGCGCAGGTAGGTCATGTCGTAGCGGTCGTTGGGCGACAGCAGATGCACGACCATGGTCAGCGTCGGCGAACTCTTCACCGTCGTCACGCCCAGCCGCTGCACATCCTCCGGCAGGCGGGGCAGGGCTTGGGAAACGCGGTTCTGCACCAGCTGCTGCGCCTTGTCCGGGTCGGTGCCGAGCCGGAAGGTGACGGTCAGCGCCATGTTGCCGTCGCTGTTGGCCTGCGACTGCATGTACAGCATGTTCTCGACGCCGTTGATCTGCTCCTCAAGCGGCGCGGCGACGGTCTCGGCGATGACCTTGGGGTTGGCGCCCGGATATTGCGCCCGGACGACGACGGAGGGCGGGACCACCTCCGGATATTCCGAGATCGGCAGCTGGAACAGCGAGATCGCACCCGCCAGGAACAGCGCCACGGACAGGACGCCCGCGAAGATCGGGCGGTCGATGAAGAATTTCGAGATGTTCATGACGGCTCTCCCGGCGGGCGTGGATTACGGCGCCGTGGATGCGGTGCGGATGGGCTCCGGCGTGCCGTTCATCGCGACCGTGCGCGGGCTGACGCGGCTGCCGGGGCGGGCATGCTGCAGGCCGTTGACGACGATGCGCTCGCCGGGCTCAAGCCCGCTCTTCACCACCCGCAAGCCGGCCTGATGGGCACCGGTGACGATGGCGCGGTAGGCGACGGTGCCGTCCTCCGCCACCACCAGGACGAACTTCTTGTCCTGGTCGGTGCCGATGGAGCGGTCGTCCACCATCAGCGCATCGTGCGGTTTGCTGCCGCCGACCTTGATGCGGGCGTAGAGGCCGGGGACCAGCAGCCCGTCGGCATTGTCGAAGCGGGCGCGCACGCGGATGGTGCCGGACGCCGCGTCCATGCGGTTGTCGACATGCTCCACCGCGCCGTCGCGGGAATAGCCGTCTTCGTTGGCGAGACCCAGCTGCACCGGCACGCCGGACGCGTCCTTCACCCCGGCGATGTGGGTGAGGTAGGTCTGCTCATCCACGTCGAAGGAGGCGTAGATCGGCGAGACCGAGACCAGCGTGGTCAGCGGCGCCGCTGCGGCCCCGGCCGCCACCACGTTGCCGACCGTCACCTCGGCGCGCGACACGCGGCCGGAGACCGGGGCGCGGACCTGGCTGTGCTCAAGGTCGATGCGGGCGATCTCCAGCGCCGCCTGGGCCGCCTTCAGGTTGGCGGCGGCGGAGCGGGCCTCGTTCTCCTTGCTCTCCAGCGACTGGCGGGAAATGGTGTCGTCGCGGACCAGACGCTGAGCGCGCTCCAGGTCGGAGGCGGTGAAGCGGACGCGGGCCTGGGCGGCGGCGACCTGCGCCTCCTGCCGGGCGACCTCCGCCGCGAAGGGGCGCGGATCGATGGTGAACAGCACGTCGCCCTGGCGGACCAATGCGCCGTTGCGGAAATGCACGGCGGTGATGGCGCCGGCCACCTGGGGCCGCACGTCCACCCGCTCCACCGCTTCGAGGCGGCCGGAATAGGACTGCCAGTCGGTGATCTTGCGCACCACGACGGGGGCGACGTCCACCTCCGGCGGGGGCGGGGCGGCTGCCGCGGTCTGCGGGGCGTCGGCATGGCCCTGGCTGACGACGATGCCGGCGGCCCCCGCCGCGGCGACCCCGGCGATCAGGAGAAGGGCGAACTTGGAGCGTGACTTGGTCATGGGGTCTGTCTCCGGAACAGGAGGAAAATGTCAGGCGCGCGCGGCGGGCAGCCGGCGGCGCAGGAAGTCGGTGACGGCCTGCAAAGCCGGCCGATGGCCGGGCAGGGCGTCGTGGGAGATGGCGGAAAAGCGGGTGACCTCGGTCGGCACGCCGGCGGCGATCAGGCCGGCGGCATACTGCTCGGCCTCGGTGCGCAGCATGTCGTTCTGGGCGGTGACGATCAGGGCCGGCGGCAGCCCGCCCAGCCGGCGCGATTCCAGCGGCGCGGCGTAGGGGTGCAGCCGCTGCGCCGCCTCGGGCAGATAGGCGCGGTAGCAGCGGGCGCAGTCGGCGATGGTGCTGTCGAGCAGCCGGGCCTTCCCGCCGTCCTTCCCGCCGGCATCGCCGATGCCGCCGCGGCTGGCCCGCGTCAGGCTGGGGTCCAGCATCGGGCCGAGCAGCGCCTGCGCCGCAAGGCTCACCCCGCCCAGGTCGCGGGCGAGGAAGGTCAGGGAGGCGGCGACGTGGCCGCCGGCATCATAGCCGACGACGCCAAGCCCGCCGTGGGCAACGCCCAGGGACGGCGCCGTCTCTGCGGTCCACAGCGCCGCGCGGTAGGCATCCTGTGCGGCGGTGGGAAAGGGGTGGGCGGGGGCCAGGGAGTAGCCGACCGACACCACCAGCGCCGGGGTTCCGGCGGCGATGGCCGAGGCCGTCTCATCCGCCTCCTCCAGCGAGCCGGAGGTGAAGCCGCCGCCATGCAGGTAGAGCAGCGCCGGGACCGCGAGCCCGATCAGCGGCCGGTAGAGCCGCAGCCGGATGTCCTGGGCATGGCCGGCGATGGTCCGGTCATCGACGGCGAAGGGGCAGGGCGCCACGCCCTGTGCGCTGCCGCGCTCCGTACCCGTCGTTTTTGTCCTCGTCGACCGTCCCATAGCCGTCCGGTGCCGTGGCACCCCTCCCGCATTGCAGTGCGGTGGAGTGTGGCTCCCATAGGCATGCGAATAAATACCGGGTCAGCGGCAACACAATTCGGCTGGGATGAACAATCGCCGGCCAATTGTCGGGCGGGGCCGGCGCAGGGCGATCCTCACCGCTCGTTGAAGCTGTCGGACAGGGCGAAGTAGATCGGTTTCAACAGATATTCCAGCAGCGACCGCTCGCCGGTGGTCATCTCCACCTGGGTGGTCATGCCGGGCAGGACCGGGTGCTGGACATCGTCGCGGCCGACATGGTTGCGGCTGAGCGCGATGACCGCCTTGTAGTAGGGACGGTGCTGCTCGTCCAGGAAGGTGGAAGCGGAGATGCGCAGCAGCTTGCCGGTGACGGCGCCATAGCGGGCGAAATCGTAGGTCAGCACCTTGACCGTCGCCTCCTGCCCGACATGAAGGTGGCCGACGTCGCGCGGGGTGACATGGGCCTCCACCGTCATCTCATGGTCGACCGGGACGATCTGCATCAGGACGCCGCCCTCGGGCACCACGGCGCCGATGGTGTTGACGCGCAGGTCCTGCACCAGCCCGCGCACCGGCGACAGCACGGTCAGCCGCTGGGAACGGTCGTCCAACTTGGCGCGGGCCTCGCGCAGCTGGGCGATCTCGGCGGTGACAGTGCCCATCTCGTTCACCGCGTCCTGCGCCAGCTTGGCCGTCTGGTCGAGGATGCGGTTGCCGGCCTCGGTGATCGCCTGATGCGTGGCGATGATCTGCCCCTCGATCCGCCGCTGCTCGCCCATCAGGCGGGACTGCTCGCGCTGGGTCTCCAGTGATTGCAGCTTCGACGACAGTCCCATCGATTCCAGCTTGTTGCGGATGTCGACCGAGCCGGTGATGAAGGTGATCTGGTCCTTGATGCTGGCGAGCTGGCCTTCATACAGCGCAAGTTCCGCCTCGCGCTGCGAGACCTGGGCGCGCAGCACGGCGATGGCGGTATCGCGGGCCTGTCGCTGGGTGTCGTAGATCAGGCGCTGGTCGGCGATCTGTGCGTCCGTCTGCGGCGTGTCGGTGCCGGCGACGCGCACGAAATCCGGCTCCCGCCCGGCGGCGAAGGCGCGCAGCCGCTCCGCCCGCAGTTCCAGCGTCAGCAGGCGGGCGTTCATCTGCTCCCGCTCCGCCTGGACCTGCTTGGGATCGAAGACGATCAGGGGCTGCCCGGCCTCCACCAGATCGGTTTCCTTGACCAGAATGGTGGACACGATGCCGCCTTCCAGATGCTGGACCACCTGGGCATTGCCGGACGGCACCACCTGTCCAGCGGTGACGACGGCCTCCTTCACCGGCATCAGCGTGGCCCAGGCCAGCAGCGCCGCCATCAGCAGGACCAGCACGAGGATGGTGGCGCGGACCAGCGACAGCGTCGCATCGTCGGCGCTGAGCGATTTGCCGGTGGGGCGGGCGAGGTCTGAAGCGGCCATCTTGCGTTCACATGGGATCGGAGAGGAATGGGGATCGGAGAGGAAGGAGGTAGGCGGATCAGTGCTGGCGCGTGGCGACGCCGCCGGGCGGGCGTTGCAGCCCGATCCCGCCCAGCAGCGCTCCGGCGATGGTGTTGGCGACGCTGCCGCCGCCGCCGGCCGGACCACCCGCCGGGCCGGCGCCGGGACCCGTGCCCGGACCGATGGGCCGGGGGCCGGGCAGGCCGCCAGCCGGGCTGGCGGGGGCGATCATGCCGGCATCCATGGTCAGCACCGTGTCGGCCAGCGTCAGGTGGCTCGGCCGGTGGGTGACCAGGAAGATGGTGCTGTGCCCGCGCAGCGCCGACAGCGCCGCATGCAGCGCCTTGTCGCCTTCGAAGTCCAACCGGCTGGCCGGCTCGTCGAGCAGCAGGATGCGCGGCCGGCGGATGTAGGCGCGGGCAAGGCAGATCTTCTGCGTCAGGCTGGGCGACAGGCGCAGCGACTGGTTGTCGCCGATGCGGGTGTCGAGCCCGCGCGGCAGCGCTTCCACCTCGTCCAGGGCACCGGCCAGCGACAGCGCCCAGCGCAGTTCGGAGTCGTCGGCGGTCTGGTCGGCGAAGCGGAGGTTCTGGGCGATGGTGCCGTAGAACAGGGCGCTGGCCTGCGGGACATAGCCGACCGACTTGCGCAGGTCGATCGGGTCCATCTGGCGGATGTCGACGCCGTCGATGCGCACGTTGCCGGCCTGCGGCGCGTAGAGCCCCAGCATCACCTTCAGCAGCGACGACTTGCCGGCGCCGTCCGACCCGACGATGGCGACGATCTGCCCCGGCTTGACCGTGAAGGACACGCCGACCAGCGCCGGATCGGCATCGTTGCGGTAGCGCAGCGAGACGCGGGAGAAGGACACCTCGCCCTTCAGCCTGCGCGGCTGCAGGGTGGCGCAGCGCGGCTCGCGTTCCGGCCGGATGCTCATCAGGCCGTTGATCTGGCGGGCGTTGGCGCGCAGCTGCTCGATGCGCGGCAGCATGGAGACGGCGGTCTGCAGCGGCACCATCACCCGCCACAGCAGCATCATCGACGCCATCAGCGCGCCCGGCGTCATCGCGCCGGTGAAAACCTGAAGCGCGCCGACGCCGACGGTGGCGAGACCGGCGACCGGCACGACGAGGCCGGCCAGCGCCGCATGGGTGGCCGACAGGTTGGCGGCGGTGTGGCCCGACCGGGCGGTGCGGGCGGAGAGGCGGTCGTAGCGGTCGCGCCAATGGGCCAAGCCGCCGATGGCGCGCAGCGCCGGCATCTTGGCGACCATCTCCACGAAGAATTCCTGCCGCTCGGTGTCGGCGCGGGCGGTGGTTCCGGTACGGGCGCGCACCAGCGGATGGACGGCGGTGCCGATGGCGGCGGTGATCAGGACGGCGGCCAGCGGCACCAGCGCCAGAGGACCGCCCAGAACCGCCATGACGCCCAGGTAGAACAGGGCGAAGGGCACGTCGAACAGCGCCGCAACTTGTCCCTGGCTGATGAAGTCGCGGATCGATTCCAGATCCTTCACCCGGGCGATCTGGGTGCCGATGGCGGCGCGCTCGCTCATGCCCACCGGCAGCATCAGGATGCGGTCGATGGTGGCGTTGCTGACGGTCCGGGCGATGCGCGATCCGGCATGGGCCAACGCCCGGCCACGGATCTGGCGCAGGGCGAAATCGCCGCCGATCACCAGCGCCGCCCCCACCGCGATGGTGGCGAGCGTGTCGAAGGACCCGGTGGCGATCACCTTGTCGTAGATCGCCATGGTGAACAGCGGCGCGGCGACCGACAGCAGGTTGATGACGGCGCTCAAGCCGAGCACCGCCCACAGCAGCGGCACATAGCCGTGGATGACCGTGCCGACCCAGTTCTGCGTCCCGGCGCCGGCCGTGGTTTCCAGCGCGGTGAAGGCATAGGCGGTGCCCTTGCCGTAATTCAGCGTCACCCTCTCGCGCGACTGGCCGCTGAAGGCGACGACTCCGTCGGCATCGGCGGACAGCAGCGTGTAGACGCCGCCGTCGCGGGCGCGGAACAGGCAGGGCATCAGCGACGGGTCCGGCCGCGCGAGGTCGATGCGCAGGCTGCGCCCCTCGAAATGCAGGCGCTGGAGGACGTCGCACAGCTCCTCGACCGTCTGAACCTCGGAGAAGTGGGGCAGCGCCTCCGCCAGGGTTTGCGGGGCGCCGCGCCAGCCGAGCGCATCCAGCAGCGGCACCATGCAGGCGCCCACCGCCGAGGCTTCCGCCAGCCGGCGGCGCAGGATGTCGCCGTCGTCATGGGCGGCGCGGATGGGCTCGGCATCCGGTGCGGCGGACGCGCCGGCCGGCGGCGTACCGGGGTTGGTGGCGACCAGAGCGGGGGGGCTGCCCATGGTCTCGCTGCCGGACGGGCCGCGGCTGACCGCATGGCCGTCGACGATCTGCACCACCCGGTCGGCCAGCGACAGCAGCGACGGGCGGCTGGTGACCAGCAGGATGGTGACGCTGCCGCGCAGTTCCTCCAGCGCGCGGCGGAACAGTTTGTCGGACTCCGTGTCCAGAGAGGAGTTCGGTTCGTCCAGCAGCAGCACCGCCGGCTCGCGGACCAGGGCGCGGGCGAGGCAGATCATCTGACGGGCGCCGCGCGGCAGCGCTTCCTGCGAGGCATCGCCGACGATGGTCTCGTAGCCCTGCGGCAGGCTGGCGATGCGGCGGTCGAGTCCGAGGCGCCGGCAGACCTCCATCGCCAGATCGGCCCGGCCGGGGTCGAACAGCGTCAGGTTCTGCAGGATGGTGCCTTTGAAAAGCTCCGGATGCTCGCCGACATAGACGACGCCGCCGATGCCGATCATGGCGTCGGTTTCCGTCGTGCTGCGCACACCCACCCGCACCTCGCCGGAGTTCGGCCGCAGCACGCCCAGGATCAGGCGCAGCAGGGTCGTCTTGCCCGTCGAATTGGTCGCCACTACGCCCAGGAACTCGCCCGGTCCGACGGTCAGCGACAGGTCGGTCAGGATCTCCGGCCCGCGGTCGTAGGCGAAACGGACCTTGTCCATCTCGATCGTGCCGGGGACGAGCGGTTCCGCCACCGCGCCGGCGGTCCCGCTCCCATCTCCGGTCCCTGTCGCACTGCCGTCGGACCCGACCTCCAACAGGACATGGCCGATGCGGCGCAGCGACAGCGACACCGACTGATAGCGCACCCAGCGGTCGAACAGGGACTGCACCGGCTGGACGCAGCGGCCGGCCAGCATCGAGCAGGCGGTGAGAACGCCGGTCGTCATCATCCCGTCGATGACCGACACGCTGCCCAGGATGACCACCAGCATCATCGTCGCCTGCGACAGGGTGGTGGCGACGACGGAGGCGGAACCGCTCAGCCGGGCGACGTTGAAGTCCTCCTCGCTGCAGCCCTGCTGAAGTCGCTCGTGGCGGCGCAGCAGGCCGGCCTCGGCCCCCAGTCCCTTGACCGTGTGGACGCCGCTCAGCACCTCGCTGATGAAGTTCAGGCGCCGTTCCTCAAGCACATGGCGGTTCTCCAGCGCCCGGCGCATCCGCCGGCCCAGGATGGCGCCGACCACCAGGAACAGCGCCAGTACACCCAGCGGGATCAGAACCAGCCAGCCGGCCAGCAATGCGATCAGGCCCAGGTAGAGCGCGGCGAAGGGGATGTCGATCGCCGATTGCAGTGCCTGGCCCGAATAGAACTCGCGCACCATCTTGATGGCACGGTAGACTTCGAAATGGGTGCCGATTCCCTGCTGGGAGAAGGCGTTCAGCGGCATGTGCATCAGCCGGTCGATCAGCGACGCGCTCGACCGGTGTTCGATCCGCGCGCCCATCCAGGTGGTCAGCGCCGAGCGCGCCACCCGCAGGATCGCCTCCATCACCGCAGCAGCGCCGCAGCCGAGGCCGAGCAGCAGCATGGTGCCGTAGGACTCGTTGGGCAGGATGCGGTCGTAGACATGCAGCAGCGTCACCGGCAGCGCCAGCCCGAAGACGTTCAGCGCGAAGGAGGCCAGCACCAGCATCGCCCGGTCCCGGCGCGGACCCAGCATGCCGGACAGCAGGCGGCGCGCGGCCTTCTCCGCCGCCCGGTCACGGGCGGCGGAGGACTTCGCCGATGCAATCTTCGCCGACGCAGAAGCGGCGGACGGTTCGATGCGGGTGGCTGACGGGGATGCGGGCTGCAAAACGACCAACCTGGGCACAGGGTTAACCTAGCAGCCAATCAACAGCATAATTGCTAGTGATAGGTAAATCGACGAATAGCAACAAAAGGCAACCGACTGACGAAGCTTCCTGCGCACGACCCTTTCGAAACTGCGCGAAAGGGACACTAAACCGTTGCTCCAGAATGGTTTTCAGTCGGTCGTGTACCTATGGATGCCGGGGCGGCGGCGGGGGTGGCGTCAGCCAAGCTGTTGAAAATCATCACAGGAAGTTTCTTATCACAAGCAACTAAGAGGGCTAGAACCTAGGGTCGTGACGAGTAGCGCGGCGCGAATTTGCACCCGACTTATGGAGCGGTCCGATGGCTGAGGAAGCGGTTCAGGGCAACACCCCGGCGGTCGACGACCGTCAGATCCTGGACGATCTGACCCTCCTGCAGCAGGTCGACGCGACCCGATTGAGCGGCGTGATCCACGAGGCCAGTTCCGTGGAACTCCAGCGGCCGGACGACACGCTCGGCTATGTCCAGACCGACTATCGCGGCGCCGAGGATCTGATGATCGGCGGCGTCGTGCAGACCGGCGAGGTGGTCGGCGAGTCGGTGGCGGTGGCGACCGATCAGGCGGCGGTGGCTGCCCTGCTGGCCGGCGACGTGCTGCGCACGGAAGGTTCGCTGGGCTCCGGCCCGTCGGGACCGGACGGGTCGGGGCTCTCGACGGAGGAGCGCCGCGAAACGGCCGCCACGACGGTTGAGCGGGTGGACCTGCTGTCCAACGCGCGCACGACCACGGCCTTCACCGAACTGCCCGCCGCCCTGTCCGACATCCCGATGCCGGAGACGCCCGACCAGGTGATCGACGACGGGGCCCTCTCCGACATCGCGGCGCCCGTTATCCAGGATGTGGCGGCGACCGCCGGCGACGATGCCGCCGCGACTCCGGCCCCGGTGTCCGACACGCCGAACCTGACGGTGAACGGCGTGTCCGGCGACGAAGACACGGCCATCGCCCTGAACATCGACGCCGCCCTGACCGACACCGGCGGAACGGAGGTGCTGAGCGTCACCCTGTCCGGCATTCCGGACGGAGCGGTCCTGCGCGACGCCTCCGGCACCATCCTGACGGTGGTGAACGGCACCATCCTGCTGACCTCCTCGCAGGTTGCCGGCCTGACCCTGACGCCGCCGCCGAACAGCGGCGACAGCTTCACCCTGACCGTTACCGCCACCAGCACCGACGGCACCGCAGCCCCGACCAGCGTCACCGCCACCCTGCCGGTCACCGTCAATCCGGTGTCCGACACCCCGACGCTGAGCGTCGCCGCCACCACGGGGGCTGAAGACACGGCGATTCCGCTGACCATCAGCCCGGCCCTGACCGACACCGACGGGTCGGAGACGCTGAGCGTCACCATCAGCGGCATCCCGACCGGCGCGATCCTGACCAATGCGGCCGGCGAGACGCTGACGATCGCCAACGGCTCCATCACGCTGGCGCCCGGCCAGCTCGCCGGGTTGGCGATCACGCCGCCGCCGAACAGCGATGCCGATTTCACCCTGACGGTGACGGCGACCAGCACCGACGGCACCGCGGCTCCGGCCAGCACCAGCGCCCCGCTGCTGGTCACGGTCAATCCGGTCTCCGACATGCCGACCCTGGCCGTCCAGGCGGCGAGCGGCAGCGAGGACACGGCGATCCCGCTGACGATCAGCCCGGCCCTGACCGACACCGACGGGTCGGAAACGCTGACCATCACCCTGTCCGGCATTCCGGACGGGGCGGTGCTGCGCAATGCCGGCGGCGCGCTGGCGGTGGTGAACGGCACGGCGACCCTGACCCCGGCGCAGCTTGCCGGGCTGTCGATCACGCCGCCGAACAACAGCGATACCGACTTCACCCTGACCGTCACGGC
Organism: Azospirillum sp. INR13; assembly: GCF_015390205.1. Classification (NCBI taxonomy): domain Bacteria; kingdom Pseudomonadati; phylum Pseudomonadota; class Alphaproteobacteria; order Rhodospirillales; family Azospirillaceae; genus Azospirillum; species Azospirillum sp. INR13. The sequence goes on along the minus strand of NZ_VUOI01000020.1, from coordinate 10,653 downwards.
CACCGCCACCGATGGATCCGCCACGCCGGTCAGCACCAGCGCGCCCTTGCGCGTCACCGTCAATCCGGTGTCCGACACGCCGACGCTGAGCGTCACCGCCGCCACCGGGAACGAGGACACCGGCATTCCGCTGGTCATCGATCCGGCCCTGACCGATACGGACGGTTCGGAATCGCTGAGCATCACCATCAGCGGCATCCCGGTCGGCGCCAGCCTGCGCAACACTGCCGGCGATACCCTGACGGTCGGCAACGGCACCATCACGCTGGCGCCCGCCCAGTTGGCCGGCCTTAAGATCACGCCGCCGCTGAACAGCGATGTCGACTTCACCCTGACCGTCACCGCCACCGCGCGGGATGGCGGAGCCGATCCCGCCAGCACCAGCGCGCCGCTGCTGGTCACGGTCAATCCGGTCACCGACACGCCGACCCTGAGCGTGACAGCTGCGACCGGCAGCGAAGACACCGGCATTCCGCTGACGATCACCCCCGCCCTGACGGACTTGGACGGGTCGGAGGCGCTGACGATCACCATCAGCGGCATTCCGGCCGGAGCGAGCCTGTCCAACACGGCCGGCGACGCGCTCGTCATCGGCAACGGGTCGATCACCCTGACGCCGGGCCAGTTGGCCGGGCTGAAGATCACGCCTCCGCTGAACAGCGATGTCGATTTCGACCTGACGGTGACCGCCACCGCCAAGGACGGCGTAGCCACCCCGGTCTCGGTCAGCGAGACGCTGTCGGTGACCGTCAACCCCGTGTCGGACACTCCGACGCTGACCGTCCAGGGCACGGCGGGCAATGAAGACACGGCGATCCCGCTGTCGATCAGCCCGGCTCTGACCGACACCGACGGCACGGAGGTGCTGACCGTCACCATCGCCGGCATCCCGTCCGGCGCTACCCTCGCCAACGATCTGAACGGGGTGCTGACGGTCACCGGCGGTTCCATCACCCTGACGCCGGAGCAGCTCGCCGGGCTGAAGATCACGCCGCCGCTGAACAGCGATGTCGATTTCACCCTGACGGTGACCGCCACCGGAAAGGACGGCTCGGCGGTTGCGGCGACCAGGACCGAAGCGCTGCAGGTGACGGTGAACCCGGTGTCGGATACTCCGACGCTGACGGTTCAGGACGTCACCGGAAACGAAGACACCGCCATTCCGCTGACGATCAACCCGGCCCTGACGGATACGGACGGGTCCGAGGCGCTGAGCATCACCATTGCGGGTGTTCCGGCGGGGGCGTCCCTCAGCGCCGGCATCTCCGTCACGCAGCCGGACGGCACCACCACCTGGACTTTGACTCCGGCCCAGCTGACCGGCCTGACCGTCACGCCGCCGCTGAACAGCGATGTCGACTTCACCCTGACCGTCACCGCCATCGCCAAGGACGGCTCGGCGACAGAGGCGACCAAGAGCGAGACTCTGCGCGTCACCGTCGATCCGGTCACCGATACGCCGACCCTGACCGTCCAGGCCGCCACCGGCAATGAAGACAGCGCCATTCCGCTGACGATCAATCCGGCCCTGACGGATACGGACGGGTCCGAGACGCTGAGCATCACCATCGCCGGCGTTCCTTCGGGCGCGACCCTCAGCGCGGGAACGTCCGTCACCCAGCCGGACGGCACCACCACCTGGACTTTGACTCCGGTCCAGCTGACCGGGCTGACCGTCACGCCGCCGTCGAACAGCGATGTCGACTTCACCCTGACCGTCACCGCCATTGCCAAGGACGGTGTCGCCGCCGCCGTGCCGGTGAGCCGGACCTTGCGCGTCACCGTCGATCCCGTATCCGACACTCCGACACTGACGGTCCAGGCCGTCACGGGCAATGAAGACAGCGCCATTCCGCTGACGATCAACCCGGCCCTGACGGACACCGACGGGTCGGAGACGCTGAGCGTCACCATCGCCGGTGTTCCTTCGGGCGCAGTGCTCAGCGCGGGAACGTCCGTCACCCAGCCGGACGGCACCACCACCTGGACTCTGACTCCGGCGCAGCTGGCCGGCCTGACCGTCACGCCGCCGCTGAACAGCGACGTCGATTTCACCTTGACCGTCACCGCCATCGCCAAGGACGGCTCGGCGACAGAGGCGACCAAGAGCGAGACCTTGCGCGTCACCGTCGATCCGGTGACCGATACGCCGACCCTCAGCGTCAGCGCTGCGACCGGCGATGAAGACAGTGCCATCCCGCTCTCGATCAATCCGTCCCTGACGGACACGGACGGGTCGGAAACGCTGACGATCACCATCAGTGGCATTCCGGTCGGCGCCAGCCTGTCCAACACGGCCGGTGAAGCGCTGGTCATCGGCAACGGGTCGATCACCCTGACGCCGGCGCAGCTGGCCGGGCTGAAGATCACGCCGCCGCCCAACAGCGACGTCGATTTCGACCTGACGGTGACCGCCACCGCCAAGGACGGCGTCGCGGCCCCGGTTTCGGTCTCCCAAACCCTGCGGGTCGCCGTCGACGCCGTGACCGACAAACCGACGCTGACGGTCCAGGACGTCACCGGCAATGAAGACAGCGCCATTCCGCTGGTCATCAACCCGGCCCTGACCGACACCGACGGGTCCGAGACGCTGAGCATCACCATCGCGGGTGTTCCGGCTGGCGCAACGCTCAGTGCCGGAACGTCCGTCACCCAGCCGGACGGCACCACCACCTGGACTCTGACTCCGGCTCAGCTGACCGGCCTGACCATCACGCCGCCGCTGAACAGCGACGTCGATTTCACCTTGACCGTTACCGCCATCGCCAAGGACGGCTCGGCGACAGAGGCGACCAAGAGCGAGACGCTGCGCGTCACAGTCGATCCGGTCACCGATACGCCGACCCTGACCGTCCAGGCCGCCACCGGCAATGAAGACAGCGCCATCCCGCTGACGATCAATCCGGCCCTGACGGATACGGACGGGTCCGAGACGCTGAGCATCACCATCGCCGGTGTGCCTTCGGGCGCAACCCTCAGCGCCGGCACCAGGACGAGCACGCAGACGGACGGCACCAGCACCTGGACGCTGACCAAGGATCAGCTGACCGGCCTGACCATCACGCCGTCGCTGAACAGCGACGTCGACTTCACGCTGACGGTCACCGCCATCGCCAAGGACGGCAGCGCTGTCGAGGCGACCAAGAGCGAACCGCTTGTGGTGACGGTGAACCCGGTGTCGGACACCCCGACGCTGACCGTCGCCGCTGCGACGGGCAACGAAGACAGCGCGATCCCGCTGGTCATCAACCCGGCCCTGACGGATACGGACGGGTCCGAGACGCTGAGCATCACCATCGTCGGGGTGCCTTCGGGCGCAACCCTCAGCGCCGGCACCAGGACGAGCACGCAGACGGACGGCACCAGCACCTGGACGCTGACCAAGGACCAGTTGACCGGTCTGACCATCACGCCACCGCTGAACAGCGACCGTGACTTCACGCTCACCGTCACCGCCATTGCCACGGACGGCAGCGCCGTCGAGGCGACCAAGAGCGAACCGCTTGTGGTGACGGTGAACCCGGTGTCGGACACCCCGACGCTGACCGTCGCCGCTGCGACGGGCAACGAAGACAGCGCGATCCCGCTGGTCATCAACCCGGCCCTGACGGATACGGACGGGTCCGAGACGCTGAGCATCACCGTCTCCGGTGTTCCTTCGGGCGCGACGCTCAGCGCCGGCACCAGGACGAGCACGCAGACGGACGGCACCAGCACCTGGACGCTGACCAAGGACCAGTTGACCGGTCTGACCATCACGCCGCCGCTGAACAGCGACCGTGACTTCACGCTCACCGTCACCGCCATCGCCAAGGACGGCAGCGCCGTCGAGGCGACCAAGAGCGAGCCGCTTGTGGTGACGGTGAACCCGGTGTCGGACACCCCGACGCTGACCGTCGCCGCTGCGACGGGCAATGAAGACAGCGCCATTCCGCTGGTCATCAACCCGGCCCTGACCGACACCGACGGGTCCGAGACGCTGAGCATCACCATCGCCGGCGTTCCTTCGGGCGCGACCCTCAGCGCGGGAACGTCCGTCACCCAGCCGGATGGCACCACCACCTGGACTCTGACTCCGGCACAGTTGACCGGCCTGACCATCACGCCGCCGCTGAACAGCGACATCGACTTCACGCTGACGGTCACCGCCATCGCCAAGGACGGCAGCGCTGTCGAGGCGACCAAGAGCGAACCGCTTGTGGTGACGGTGAACCCGGTGTCGGACACCCCGACGCTGACGGTCCAGGCCGTCACCGGCAACGAAGACAGCGCGATCCCGCTGACGATCAGCCCGGCCCTGACGGATACGGACGGGTCCGAGACGCTGAGCATCACCATCGCCGGGGTGCCTTCGGGTGCGACGCTCAGCGCCGGCACCAGGACGAGCACCCAGACGGACGGCACCAGCACCTGGACGCTGACCAAGGATCAGCTGACCGGCCTGACCATCACGCCGCCGCTGAACAGCGACCGTGACTTCACGCTCACCGTCACCGCTATCGCCAAGGACGGCAGCGCCGTCGAGGCGACCAAGAGCGAACCGCTTGTGGTGACGGTGAACCCGGTGTCGGACACCCCGACGCTGACGGTCCAGGCCGTCACCGGCAACGAAGACAGCGCGATCCCGCTGACGATCAGCCCGGCCCTGACCGACACCGATGGGTCGGAGGTGCTGACCATCCGCATCAGCGGTATCCCCCCCGGCGCCACGCTCGCGAACACGCTGAACGGCACGCTGACGGTCACCAACGGCTCGATCACCCTGACGCCGGAACAGCTTGCCGGGCTGACGATCACGCCGCCGCCGAACAGCGATGTGGACTTCACGCTCAGCGTGACCGCGGTCTCCAAGGACGGCAGCGCGCAGGAAGCGACCAAGACCGAATCCCTGGTCGTGACCGTCAATCCCGTCACCGATACGCCGACGCTTGACGTAAACCCGGCGAGCGGCAACGAAGATGCGTCCATTGCGCTGGACATCACCTCCGCCCTGACCGATCTGGACGGGTCGGAAACGCTGAGCATCGTCATCAGCGGCATTCCCAGCGGCGCCACCCTGTCCAATACGCTGAACGGCACGCTGACCGTCACCAACGGTTCGATCACCCTGACGGCGGAGCAGTTGGCCGGCCTGAAGATCAAGCCGAAGCTGGACAGTGGCGACGATTTCATCCTGACCGTCACCGCAACGGCCCTTGACCGGGAGATTTCCCCTGTTCCGGTCCAAAAGACGCTGGCCGTCACCGTCGTCGCGGTTGCCGATACGCCAACGGTCTCCGTCACGCCCGTCACCTACGATCTGGCCGTCGGCCAGAACGGCATGCTGACCGGTACCGACAATGCCGACACGCTGTCCGGCGGTGCGGGCAACGACACCATCCTGGGCGGCAGCGGCGACGACGTCATCTATGGCGACGGTTCCGGAACCTTCACCACGGCTCTGTCCATCACCGCCGCCTTGAAGGACACCGACGGGTCGGAGTCCATTTCCAAGGTGACGATCTCCGGCGTACCGACCGGCGCAACGCTCAGCGCCGGCACCCGGAATGCCGATGGGACCTGGACCCTGACCGAGGCCCAGCTGTCCGGTCTGACGCTGACCGCCACGGAAGGTGACGCCAACAACTCCATCACCCTCACCGTCGTCTCCACGTCGAAGGAGCAGGAAAACACCAGCACCGCCGACAGTACGGCCAAGACGCTGACCATCAGCTTCACCAATACCCCGAAGGGCGACGACAGCCTGGAGGGCGGCGCCGGCAACGACACCATCTTCGGCGGTGCCGGCAAGGATACCCTGCTCGGTGGTTTGGGCGACGACAGCCTGGACGGCGGTACCGACGACGACCTGCTGGCCGGCGGTCCCGGCAACGACACCATCGACGGCGGCGAGGGCAACGACACGGTGACCTACGCTTCCTCCGCGGGTCCGGTGAATGCCAATCTGACGACCGGTGTCGGCACGGGCGACGGCGCCGACGTTCTCCGCAACCTGGAGAACGTCACCGGCTCGGCCTTCGACGACGTGATCACCGGAAGCAGCGTCGCCAACATCCTGATCGGCGGCGCCGGCAACGACACCATCATCGGCGGGGCCGGCGTCGACAGCGTGTGGGGCGGGGCGGGTGACGACCTGTCGATCTTCACCGTCGGCACCGACGGCGGCACCTCGACCAGTCCCGAACTTCAGGACGGCGATACCGGCATCGATACCTTCCGGGTCATGTTGACCACGGCTCAGCTGTCGAATCCCTCGATCCTGGCCGACCTGCGCACCCTGCGCGACCGGATCGAGACGGCGGCGGCCAGTCCGACCGCCGCGACGACCGACACCGACGTCGCCAACGCCGCCACCCTGTCCGCGCTCGGCATCAAGGTGGCGGATTTCGAAAAGCTGGAACTCTACGTCGATGGCCAGCCGGTCAGCGTCCGCACCGCACTGAACTATGCTCCGGCCGCAACGGCGGCCACCACCTCGACGAACGAGGACACCGCCGTCACCGGCACCTTGGGGGCGACCGACCAGGACACGGCCAACGGCCGCACCGACGATACGCTGACCTACAAGGGACCGGGCGACAATGGCCAGCCGGTGCGCCTGACGCACGGCACGCTGGTGGTGAATGCCGATGGCAGCTTCTCCTACACCCCCGACGCCCATTTCAGCGGGACGGACACCTTCACCTTCACGGTAACGGACGCCTTCGGCGGCACGTCCACCGCCGTTCAGACGATCACGGTCGCCCCGGTCGCCGACCCGTTCCAGATCACCACGCTGGACGCGCGCGGCAACGAGGATTTGGCTGGCGGCATCGCCATCGCCCCCACCATCACGCTGAGCGACGTCGATGCCGCCAGCCCGGAGAAGGTGGAGAGCATCACCCTGCTGATCCCGTCGAACCAACTGGATGCCGGCGGCGCCAAGCTCTACCTCAACGGCGCGCTTCTGCCGCCCAACGACCCCACCGGCGGCAATTACAGCTGGACGATCCCGACCGCGGCATTGCAGGCCGACGGCACCGCCGCCGGGGTCTGGAAGATCCAGGGATTGAAGATCGTCACCGATCCCGATTCCGATGCCGACCTCAACTACACGCTGAGGGTCGGGACGATCGACGGCAGCGGCGCCACGGCGAGCAGCCGCGTGCAGACGGCGACCGGCACCATCACCGTGGATGCCGTCGCCGACGCTCCCAAGGTCACGGCCGCTCCGGCCTCGACCGCTGAGGATACCTCGGTCCTTCTCACCATCAAGCCGACCCTGAAAGATACCGACGGGTCGGAGTCCATCAGCCTGATCACGATCAGCGGCGTGCCGGATGGCGCGAGCCTCAGCGCGGGCACGGTGGCGAGCACCCAGCCGGACGGCAGCAGCACCTGGACGCTGACCCCGGCGCAGCTGGCGGGCCTGCGGCTGATCCCGCCGGAGGACTTTTCCGGCACCATCACGCTGGGCGTCGTCGCCACCTCCGCTGAGAGGGAGAACAGCTCCACAGCCAACTCGGCCAAGGCGAACCTGACGATCACCGTCACCGGCGTGGCCGACGCTCCCATCGTCACCCCCCAGCCGGCCAGCGGCAACGAGGACAGCGCCATCGCGCTGGCCATCGATGCCCGGCTGTCCGACCTGACGGGGGAGACGCTGGACCACATCACCATCACCGGCGTTCCGGAAGGGGCGAAGCTGTCCGCCGGCATCCACAACGCCGACGGCAGCTGGACGCTGACGCCGGCCCAGTTGAGCAACCTGACCTTCACGCCGCCGTCCAACTACTCCGGCGCGGTGACGCTGAAGATCGCCGCCACCTCGGTGGAGGGAACCACCACCGCCACCTCGGCACCGGTGTCCCTTGTGGTGACCGTCACCGCGGTCGCCGATACGCCCGTGCTGTCCGCCTCCGACGCGGTGGGGCGCGAGGATACCGCCATTCCGCTGTCGGTGGTCGCCGCCCTGACCGACCGCGACGGGTCGGAGACCCTCAGTATCCTGGTCGGCGGCGTGCCCACCGGCGCTACGCTGAACCATGGCCGCTACGATGCCGCGCTGGACAAATGGGTGCTTACCCAGGCCGACCTGACTGGCCTGACCATCACTCCGCCGGAGAATTCCAACACCGGCTTCAACCTGACCTTCACCGCCCGGGCGACGGAAGCCTCCAACAGCAGCATTGCCGATGCCACCCCGGTGACCGTCCATGTCGAGGTGCAGGGCGTCGCCGACGCCGTGACGCCGAACGGCGCGCTCAGCGCCCGCGGCAACGAGGACACGGCGATCAACCTGCGCCTCGGCGATCTTGTGATGCTCGACAACGACACGTCGGAACGCCTGTCGCTGGTCATCAGCAACCTGCCGGCGGACTCCTGGCTGTCACTGGCGACGGGGCACGAGAGCGGGCTGGTCTATCTCGGCAACGGCCGCTGGTCGGTGGATGTCGCCTATCGCGACGAGCTGACCCTGACCACGAAGAAGGATTTCGCCGGCACCGTTTCGTTGAAGGTGGATGTCATCACCACCGACAGCAACGGCGCGCCAATCATTACCGTCAACGGCGTGACCTCCGGCGGAACGCTGAAGGACACCCGCGACCTGATCGTCACCGTCGATCCCACGGCCGACGAACCGAAGGTCTCCATCAGCGCCAGCGCGCTGGAGGACGCCGTCGGCGGCATTCCTCTGACCATCTCGGCGCTCACCAGCGACCTTGACCATTCGGAGCAGATCTCCGCGATCGTCATCTCCGGCCTGCCGTCCTGGGTGACGCTGACCAGCACGGACGCGGGTGCGCTGACCGCCAATGCCGACGGCAGCTGGACCGTCGATCCGACCAAGCTCGGCAACCTGCGGCTGATCGTGCCGGAGCACCGGGCCGACGATTTCACCATCACCGTCAAGGTGACCGTGGTCGACGGCACCGACTCCCTGACCAAGACCTACACCCCGACCGTCACCATCACCGCGGTGGCCGACGCGCCGGTGTCGCATGGGGCGAACGACGCGGTCGAGGCCTACCACGTCGACGACCACACGGTGACGGGTGCCGTGCCGACCGATCTGGTTCTGAACCTGAACGCCTTCCTGCAGGATACGGACGAGTCGGAGAAGCTGGCGGTCACCATCTCCGGCATGCCGAAGGGCACGGTGCTGTCGCGCGGCCTCGACAACGGCAACGGCACCTGGACGCTGACCGCAGAGGATTATGCCGCGGCGCTGGCTGAAGGCGGTCTGAAGCTGACCGTCAAGGATGTCAATGCCGCAGGGATCGCCCACAGCGTCAACACCACCACCAACATCGACACGGCCAGCGTGACGCTGACTGTCAACCCCTACAGCATCGAAAGCGAGGGCGACCGCAACACCAGCGTGTCCGACAGCTTCGTGCTGAGCTGGACCACCTCGACCACCACTGGCGGCGGCTCCAACGGCGGCGGCTCGTCCGGCGGCGGCGATGGTGGCGGCGATGGTGGCAGTGGCGGCGATGGCGGCACCACCAACCCTCCCACATTGGATCCCAGCGTCGGCAGCGCCCGGCCGGCGGCCGTGACCACCGCCGAGGATTCGGCGGTTGCCCTGGGCATCGAGGCCGGGTTGGCGAACTGGCAGAATGTGACCTTCGTCACGCTGTCGGGCATCCCGACGGGCGCCAGCCTGACCAATACGGCCGGTGACACGCTGACCATCACCGGCGGCTCCATCACACTGTCCAAGGAGCAGTTGGCCGGCTTGACGTTGAAGCCGGCTGCCAACAGCGATGCCGACTTCAGGATCACCCTCGATGTGACCTCGGGCACCAACGCCCACACCACGCTGACGCAGGACGTGACCGTCACCGCCGTGGCCGACAGCCCGAAATTGACAGTCCAGGCAGCCTCCGGCAACGAGGACACGGCCATCGCGCTGAACATCGCCGCCGCCCTGGAGGACACCGACGACTCGGAAATCCTGGCCAGCATCGTCATCGAAGGGGTGCCGGCGGGTGCCACGCTGTCGGCCGGATATCTCGACTCCACCACCGGCCGCTGGGTGCTGACCCCCAACCAACTCGCCGGGCTGAAATTCACCCCGCCGGCAGACGCCAGCGGCACCTACCAGCTGACCGTGACCGCCGTCGCGCGGGAAACGAGCAACGCCGACCGGGCGACCACGACCAAGACCCTGACCGTCGATGTGGCGCCGGTCAGCGATGCCCCGTCGATTTCCGCCAGCTCGGTCACGGCGCAGGAGGACCACGCCGCCAGCCTGTCGATCTCCGCGGCAGTCACCGATCTGGTCGGCGGCGGCGAGGTGATCACCGCGCTTAGGGTGACGGTTCCGGCCGGCTTTACCCTGTCGGCGGGCACGTTGCTTGGCAACGGCGTCTACGACCTGTCCGGCCTGAACGCGGCGCAGCGTTCCGCCCTGACCCTGACGCCGCCGGCCAACTTCGCGGGCACGGTGACGCTGACGGTCGACGCTGCCGCCAAGGACGGCACGGCGGCGGAGGCCTGGTCGTCCAAGACCCTCAACGTCACCTACACCGCCGTCGCCGACGCGCCGGACGTTAACGTTCAGAACACGACGGGCGCAGAGGACACGGCCATCGCTCTGAACGTGTCGGCCAACCTCATGGATACCGACGGGTCGGAAACGATGGCCGTCATCCTGTCCGGCTTGCC
>NZ_VUOI01000019.1:0-85200 GCF_015390205.1 Azospirillum sp. INR13 | reverse complement strand
GGCGGACCACGTTGGGCCGGTCGGACCAATGGCGGGCCGGAGGCAGCCAGGGCCGCCCCGCCATCTCGTCACGGTTCCCGGCGACGACCAACGGCCAGGTTGCGTCGGGTCGCCGCAGGAGAATCACGCTGCACATGCCTTGCCCTGTCTGCTGTTGCGTCTTGTCGTGGAGAACCGGGGGTATCCCGCCGCCTGCAGGAAACTCTGCAGAATATCCGTGGCTGCGACGCGGCGGAACGGTGACGGCGACCGTTTCCCGGCTATATAATCCTCGTAAATGGGAGCGAAACCAATAAAGGAGCGCAGGTCATCATGACGACCTTCGACGATCGCGAAAAGGCCTTCGAGACCAAGTTTCAACACGACGAGGACCTGCTCTTCCGCATCCGCGCACGGCGCGACCGGCTGGCCGGCGAATGGGCCGCCGACCTGATGGGGCTGACCGGGCCGAGGCGGAGGCCTACGCCCGCGAGGTCGTGGACACCGACATCGCCACGCTCGGCCGCACGACATCCGGGACAAGCTGTGCGCCGACCTGCACGCCCGTGGAGTCGACATCTCCGACCACCGCGTGGAAAAGCAGATGGCCCAGTTCCTGGACGTCGCACGCCAGCAGGTGACGCAAGCCTGATCGGTGGGGCCGTCCCGTCCTGCGGACCCGCCGCCCGACCGGGGACGGCGGCGGGCGGCCTATTCCGCTGCGCGGCGCAGGATGCGCTGGCCGGCATAGTCGGCGATTCGGCCGATCAGCAGGTCGATGTCGCCCTTCAGCCGGGCGAAGCCGTCATGGCGCTCCAGCGTCTCCTCGTTCATGTAGAGGCGCCGGTTGATCTCCAGCTGGATCGAATGGCGGCCGCGCGACGGATCGCCGTAACGCGCCAGCAGTTCCACCCCCTTGTACGGATCGTTGATCGCCACGCGGTAGCCGAAGCCGCGCAGGGTCTGCGCCACCAGATGGACGAACCCCGCCTCGCTGGTGGTGCCGTCGCGGTCGCCGATCACGAAATCCGCCGCCAGCGGGTCGCGCCCGTCCGGACGCAACGACGACGGCATGGAATGGCAGTTGACGTGCCAGACCGCGCCGAACCGCTCCGCCAGCCCGTCCAGCGCCAGCCGCATCTGGGCATGGTAGGGGCGGGTAATAGCGGTCGATGCGGTCGGCAACCGCCGCGGCCGGCAGTTTCCCGTCATAGAGCGGCACCCCAGCCGCAGCATGCTGCGGATCAGCCCCATCCCCAACGTGCTGCGCGGGGTCGGGCGCAGCGGCATCGGCCAGTCGCCGTCGATCAGCGCCGGGTCGATGTCGTCCATCGCGCGGTTCACGTCGATGCAGGTGCGGGGGAACAGCGCACACAGCAGCGTGGCGCCATGGTCGGGGGCCGTGGCGAACAGCTCCTCCACATGGGTGTCCTCGCCCTGGCGCAGCAGGGAGTGCGGGCAGACCACCCGGAAATCGGCGGGGTAGACGCTGCCGCTGTGCGGCGAATCGAACAGCACCGGCAGGCGGCGGCCAACCGGGTCGTTGCGGACAAGAACGTCATCGATCACGAAGCTCATCGACCGGCTCCGCCCAGACGCCAAGACAGTGATAACCGCAAGCTCGACCGGCCGATTTGATTGATCCGGTGGGTCCGGCAAGACGGATCCGGCGGATCCTATAACCCAAGCGTCAAGCCACAGTCGACGGCAATCTGTCACGATCCTGCCATGCCGCCGCAACATCGCGCCACCCGCATCAGCCGAAAAAACCACGCTGCCGGCCCGCCCCGGACTGGCGCGGAGTCGCATGGTCCGCCATACTGAGCGGAGCGCCCCACCGCTGGCGAGCCTGCCGCTTGACCGATCCCCTCTTCGCTCCCGTCGAACTCTCGCCGCCGGACATCGCGCCCTACCGGCGCGGCAACACCGGCATCGACCACGTCACCAGCCTGTCGGCGGATGAGCCCGGGCCGCATGTGGTGCTGAACGCGCTCGTCCACGGCAACGAGCTGGGCGGCGCCATCGCGCTGGATGCGCTGCTGCGGATGGGCCTGCGGCCACGGCGCGGACGGCTGACCTTCGTTTTCGCCAACACCGCGGCCTACGCCACCTTCGACCGCCAGAACCCCTACGCCTCGCGCTATCTGGACGAGGATTTCAACCGGCTGTGGTCGCCCGACCATCTCGACGGCCGGCGCGACAGCGTGGAACTGCGGCGCGCCCGCGTGCTGCGCCCGGTCTACGAATCGGCGGACCTGCTGCTCGACCTCCATTCGATGACCGCCGATACGGCGCCGCTGACCCTGTGCGGCCGGACCACGCGCGGGCGCGACCTGGCGCTCGGCCTCGGCTATCCGGCATGGGTGGTGGCGGACGGCGGCCACGCCGGGGGAAAGCGGCTGATCGACTACGGCAGCTTCGCCGAGGCGGAGGGGTCGCGCACCGCGATCCTGGTCGAATGCGGCCAGCATTGGCGGACAGAGACCGCGACGGTCGCACTGGAAAGCTGCCTGCGCCTGCTGCTCGGCCTTGAGATGATCGATTTGCCGGCAAACGGCCCACGCCTGCGCCCGCGCACCGATCCCCAGCGGGTGGTCGAGGTCACCGATGCCGTCACCGCCGCCAGCGAGCGCTTCCGCTTCACCGCCCCCTTCGTGGGCATGGAGGTGATCGGCCGCGCCGGCACCGTCATCGGCTGGGACGACGGCCGCGCCATCCCGACCCCCTATGACGACTGCGTCCTGATCATGCCGGCCCGCCGGGTGAAGTCCGGCCAGACGGCTGTGCGTCTGGGCCGGATCGTGGGGTGAGGCCAAACGGCCTCACTTCGCCGCCGGCTTGCCCTTCGTCCAGGTGGCGTTGGCACTGAACAGCGGCACGGTGGAGATCGACATCTTGGCGGATGCGTCCTTCACCTGCCGGCTGTACACCACATAAACCAGCGTGTCGTTCGGCCGGTCGTAGATGCGACGGATGGCGATCGACTTGAAGATCAGGCTTTTCCGTTCGGAGAAGACCTCCTCCCCTTCTGCGACAGCTCGATGTCGCCGACGGTGACCGGCCCGGTCTGGCGGCAGGCGATGGAGGCGTTGGAGGGGTCCTCGAACCAGTTGCCCTTGCTCAGCCGGTCGATCAGGCTGCGGTCGAAATCGACCAGATGGCAGGTGACGCCCTTCACGCCGGGATCCTCGATCGCCTGCACCTGCAGCCCGTTGCCGGTCCAGTCGTTGGAAAAGCGGCCGACCACCTCGTCCGCCGCCGCGGAACGGAGCGTGAGCCCGGCTGTCAGCAGGCCCAGAACCAAAAGGCCGGCGGAAACGTTCATCAGGGGAAACGGGCTGCGCATCGCGACTGGGTCTCCGGCAAGGACGGGCGGGACCGCAGGAAGCGCGGCCCGGAAAAACACTCCCCTAGATCGGAGGGTCCGGCGCCACCGTCAAGCGCCGTCCTTCGGAGGTCCGGCCACCGCGATGACAGACCGCAGCCCGCTCGCCTCGGCTTCCCCTGCATTTCCCCCCGCGCCCGAGGCCCCGCTTCCCGGCACGCCGGAGCCGGTGACCGAGCCCCTGCCCCCGCCCGGCCACCGCCGCGATCCGCTGACCATCGCCGCCGTCGGCCTGTTCGTGATCGCCGTGCTGTTCGCCCTGTATTTCGGACGCGAAGTCCTGCTGCCGATCATGCTGGCGCTGATCCTCAGCTTCCTGCTGCGACCGCTGGTCCGCGCGCTCTAACCGCATCGGCATTCCGGAAGGGATCGGCGCCGCCATCATGGTGATCACGCTGTTCGGCAGCGTCCTGCTGGCGGTCTATACCCTGTCGGCCCCGGCGGCGGAATGGGTGAACCGCATGCCGCGAGTCCTGCACGAGCTGGAGTTCAAGCTGGGCGACATCCGCGCCGGCATCGAACGGGCTCGCGAGGCCTCGCGCCAGATCGAGCAGATCGCCAAGGAGTCCGGCAGCGAAGGCGGTCCGGTGCGCGAGGTGGTGCTGCGCGGTCCGTCGCTGATGGAACAGGCGATCAGCCAGGTCGAAGCGGTGATCGTCAATGTCCTGATCCTGCAGGTCCTGCTGTATTTCTTCCTGGCGAGGGGCCGCCATTCGCTGGAGGCGCTGATCGGCACCATGCGCAATGTCGACGACCGCGTGCATTACGCCATGGTCGCGGCGACCCTGCAGCAGAACATCGCCGTTTATCTGCTGACCATCACCGTGATCAACGTGGCACTGGGGATCGCCACCGGTCTGGTCATGTGGATGTGGGGGCTGCCCAACCCGGCGCTGTGGGGGGTGCTGGTGGCGGTGGCCAACTACATCCCCTTCATCGGCCCGGCGGTAATGACCGGCGTCCTGTTCCTGGTGTCGGTCCTGACCTTCGACGGGCTCGGCACCATCCTGCTGCCGCCCTTGTCCTTCGTGGCGCTGACCACGATCGAGGGCAACTTCCTGACGCCGATGATCGTCGGCCGGCGGCTGTCGCTGAACCCCATCGCGGTGTTCGTGTCGATCCTGTTCTGGGGTTGGCTGTGGGGGATACCGGGCGCGCTGCTGGCCGTGCCGATCCTGGCGATCCTGAAGATCCTGTTCGACGCGCACGAGCCGCTGAAGCCGGTGGGGGCGGTGCTGGGGGGTGAGGGTGTCGGCTTCGAATGCCCCCACCTATCCTCCCCCGCTCTCAGCGGACCTATGGTCCGGCTGCCGCGTCAGCACAAAGCGAAGCTTTGTGCGAGAGCTGGGCGGGGGAGGGACTGCCGTCGCTCTGCCACATAAGCACTTGTCCCCTCCCCCGCCCAGCGGGGGAGGGTTGGGGTGGGGGTCTAACCTTGCACACACCCCCTCACGCCACCGAAGCCAGCGGCAGATTCACCAGCAAATTCTGCGGCTTCAGCTTCAGCCGCCGCCCTTCCGTCATCGCCAGCCCAAGATAGACCGGCCGTCCGGCGAGGTCGGGACGCATGGCGGCAGGGTCGGCGAAGTCCAGGCGGAACAGGGCGAGGATGCGGGCCAGCCGGTCCTCCCCCATCTCCACCCCGTTATAGAGGTCGTTGAGGATCGCGGTGGCGGAGCTGTCGAGCCCGACATGCCAGACCCAGCGGTCGTCGCGGATGTTCTGCACCGGCTGGATGCCGACCGTCACGCCCAGGAAATGCCCCACCCAGGCTTCCAGCACGCGGGCCAGCGCGTCGAGACCGGCGGCGGCGAAGGTGATGTCCAGCACCGTGTCGTGCCGGGCGTCGCGGCCCCAATAGAGCGGGTGGTTGGTCTCGTCCAGGATGTCCAGATCGACGCTGCGGGGGGCGGTTCCGGCCTCCACCACCAGACGGCCGAGCGAGCCGAAGCCGCCCGACGCCGCCATGGTCTCCACCGTCTCGGCATCGGCGACGCGGACGCGCCCGTCGTCGACCGACACCGTCTGCTCGCGGAAGAACAGCTCCCCTGCCCGCGCGCGCAGCCCCGACGGGGTTCCATCCAGGATGCCGCGCAGGATGGCATGCACCAGCTGGTCGATGAACAGGCCAGGCACGCCGCGGGCGCCCTCGCGGAACAGGCGGATATAGCAGCCCTCCAGCGTCCCGGCGGCCAGCAGCCGGTCGCGGAATGCCAACCAGACCTCGAAGTTCTCCCGCGCATCCGGATCGGCGATAGCGTCGAGCAGCGGGGCCGGCACAATCCGCGCCGGATCGTCCAGCAAGGCGGCGTGCAGCGTGCGCTCGGCGTCGCAGGCCTCCTCCGGCGGGCGCATCTCGGGCCGGAGCAGATAGGCGCGCAGGAAATCGGGCGTCACCGCCAGATGATTGTCGGCATCGCGGGCCAACAGGTGGAAGCCGGACGCCGTCCAGAAATCGGTCATGCTGAGGGGCACCTCTGGTCCTGAAGGCGCCTATCCGACGACAGAGCCGCCGGACGGCGCAAGTGTCTTGTGACCGTCCACGTCATCGAGCGTCCTGTCGAGGAAGTCGTCGATGTCCGCCCACACCCGGTCGCGGATGGCGTCGCATTCCATCAGCAGCTCGTGTTTCGCCCCGGGATACTCGACAAGATGGGCGTTGCCGAGCCGGGCGGCCACCCCACGGTGAAGCTCCGCCCGGACCACCCGGTCGTCGGGCGCGCTCAACAGCAGGACCGGGGTGCGCACCCGTTCCAGCGGCAGTCCGCCATGGCGCAACGCATCCTCCGCATCCAGTGCCGCCGCCACCCAGGCGAAGCTGACGCCGCCGACACGCAGATCCGGCCGCTCGGCATAGGGGGTGTGGAAGGCGGCGTAACGCCGGGGATCGGTGGTGATCTTGTTGTCCGGCCGGAAGATGCCCTCCGCCGGGTCGTAGTCGCCCTGCCACAGCGCATAGCGGCTCCCCCATCCGCAGGCGAGCCCCAGGGTGGCCAGCGCCCGCGCCAGCCGGCGCGGCAGCGGTCCGGTGTGGATGGCGTACATCGGCGCCGCCAGCAGAACGGCGGCATAGCGGCTGCGATCGTCATCGGCATGGCGGGCAAGCGCCAGCGTCGCCACGAGGCCGCCCATGGAATGCGCCAGAAGGATCAGCGGCCCGCCGGTCTCCGCGGCGACGGGCGCCGCCACCTGCCGGTAGACGCCATCGAGGTCGTCGACCAGCAGCGCGAAATCCGTCAGGTGATGGATTTGCCGGTTGGCCAAGGGCCGGTCCGACAGGCCCTGGTTGCGCCAGTCGACCGCCACCACGCGGAAGCCGCGGGCCGTCAATGCGTTCGCAGTCTCCGCATACTTCTCGATGAACTCGGCGCGGCCGGTCAGCACCAGCGCCGTGCCGCGGGCCCGCTCCGGCTTCGGCCAGATGGCGACCCGCAGCCGCGCCCCGTCGGCCGTCGTGACAGACCGCATCTCCACATGGCTCAGGTCCGGCTTTCCTCCGGGTACAGTCCAAGCGGAATCGTCGGCCATGTTTTCTCCCCTGAGCGTTGTGATGATTATCGGAGGAACGCCCATGCGGACCACCCACCCCGAATTCGTGAAGATATTCGAAACCGGAAATAGTAGCGATGTCTTGCATGCGGTCGGTGAGGGAACTCTTTTCCTTGCAGGGCGTTGGTGCGCCGTTGGAGGTGTACCGATGAAGACAATGCGAATCATCGTCCTGGCGCTTGCCGCCACGACCCTGAGCGGGACCGCGGTCCCGGTGCTGGCGAACGAGAAGGCCAAGGTTCCCCCCGTTCGTGTCGAGCAAGAGGATGGCGAGGAAGTCCTCGTCCACAAGGGGGAAGCGTCCTTCTACAGCCACAAGTTCCACGGCCGCACCACCGCCAGCGGCGAGCCGATGAACCAGAACAAGTCGACCGCGGCATCGCGCGCGCTGCCGCTCGGCTCCAAGGCCACGGTCACGAACGAGGAGAACGGCAAGAGCGTCGATGTCATCGTCAACGACCGCGGCCCCTATGTCGACGGCCGGGTGATCGACCTGTCACGCTCCGCCGCCAAGAAGCTGGACATGATCGAGGATGGGACCGCCCCGGTGACGGTGGAGGTCAAGCCGTCCGAGCAGCCGACCGACACCGCCCGCGACAAGGTGGAGGCGAAGGTCGACCAGCTCACCCCCGACCGGCAGGTGGCGGACCGCGAAAACCGCCGCAGCGAAGGCAGCGGCAATAGTGGTGGTACTGGCAGCGACACGGTGTCGCAGTCCGGTTCGGGCAAGTAATGCTGCGGCGCGGCGAAGACGCTTCCCGATTCGCCGCGCCGATCCCCTGACTTTTATTGCGCTGCCGAACGAACAGTCACCGAACGTTCAACGGCTGAAAGGAAACGGACTTTGCCACTGCGGCTCGGGGTGGTGTCCGACAGTCGCGCCAACGCCGGCTGCAAAGGGCCATGGGCGACGGGATTTTCCGTTAAGTTGTTGATTGAAAGCCGCTTCTGCCGCTCTATCCTCATTGCGAAATAAACCGGCCGCATAAGGCCCCCTTCCATTACCGGTAAGCCTGCCGCGGAAAGCAGCCGCTTCGTTCGCGGTCTTGTGCGGAACGTTAGAGATTTTTTTGCATTTTTGGAGGAGACGTGGTGCCATTCCCATCGCTGCGGCGCACATGACGCATTGCAGCGAACGGCGCGGCGCCAGTGCGTCAGACGCCGGAACAGGCACCGAGAGAAAGAGGAATTGCTGCGATGGACGACGTGCGTCAGGTCCGCAAGGATACCGAAGGCTACTGCATCGAAGACCTGTCCGTCGGCATGACGGCGAGCTTCGCCAAGACGGTGACGGAAGCCGACATCGTCCTGTTCGCAGGCATCTCCGGCGACACCAACCCGGTCCACATCAACCAGGAATACGCCGCCACCACCATGTTCCAGGGCCGCATCGCCCACGGCATGCTGACGGTCGGATTCATCTCGGCCGTGCTGGGCACCAAGCTGCCGGGGCCGGGCTGCATCTACATGAGCCAGACGCTGAAGTTCAAGGCTCCGGTCCGCGCCGGCGACACCGTCACCGCCCGCGCCACCATCACCGAACTGATCCCGGAAAAGCGCCGCTGCGTCATCAAGACCGTCTGCACCGTCGGCGAGACCGTGGTGGTGGAAGGCGAAGCGTTGCTGATGGTGCCGTCGCGCGGCTGATTTTTCGACGCCCGACCGCTGCCTTCGGGCGACAGGACACCGCCGGCGCGTTTACCCCGCGCCGGCGTCGGTCTATATAGACGCCCGAGCAAGCGGACCCGCCGGGGTCCGCCCACAGCACCGGGGCGCGCATGCGACTGTACAGACACACCGCCGATCTACCGGCCGAAGAGCGGGGCGCCGTCGTGGCGCTCGGCAATTTCGACGGCGTGCACCGCGGACATCAGACGGTCATCGGCACCGCCCAGCGTCTTGCGGCGGAAATGGGCGCGCCATCGGCCGTGGTCACTTTCGAACCTCACCCGCGCAGCGTCTTCCGTCCCGACGACCCGCCCTTCCGCCTGACGCCCTTCCGCGTCAAGACCCGGCATATCGAGGCGCTGGGCGTCGATCAGCTGATCGTCTGCCATTTCGACGATAGCTTCCGCCACAAGACCGCGCAGGCCTTCGTCGATGAAATCCTGATCGGCGGGCTGGGCATCCGGCATGTCGTCTGCGGCTATGATTTCCTGTTCGGGCACAAACGGTCGGGCGACCCGGCCTTCCTGCTGCGCGCCGGCCGCGCCCGGGGCTTCGGCGTGACCGAGGTCGGGCCGGTGTCCGACACGGAGGGCGGGGTCTATTCCTCCACCCGCGTGCGCGACGCGCTCGTCGCCGGCCGCCCGCGCGAGGCCTCCCATGTGCTGGGCCATCCATGGGAGATCGAGGGGCGCGTCGTCCATGGCGACCAGCGCGGACGCACCATCGGCTTCCCCACCGCCAACATCGAACTGGGCGAGTATCTGCGCCCGGCCTTCGGCGTCTATGCGGTGCGCGCCGGCATCGATCGCGGCGGCGAGACCGTATGGCTGCCCGGCGTCGCCAATCTCGGCGCCCGCCCCACCGTCGACGGCACCGTGGCCCGGCTGGAGGCCCATCTGTTCGACGTCGACCTGGATCTGTACGACCTGCATCTGCGGGTGCAGATGGTCGATTTCCTGCGGCCGGAGATGAAGTTCCCCAGCTTCGACGCGCTGAAGGAGCAGATCGTTCAGGACGCCGCCGCCGCCCGCGCGGTGCTGGCCGCCGGCTGACGGGAGAGGCAAACCATGGAACGGGTCCTGATGCTGCTGTTCATCCTGAACCAGGGCGGTCCGACCACGCTGGAATTCGCCAGCATGGAGCAATGCAAGGCCGCCGAGCCGATCGTCATCCAGAACTACCGCGAGATGACCGGCAACACGGTGCTGTCGCGCTGTATCCGCATGGTGCTGCCGGCGAAGTGAGGGAGCAGGTCTGCCGGGCCGTGATCGGCGCTGGCGGAGGTGGTTTCGTCTGATACAGTGCGGCCCCGACCTCGCTTCCCCGCCGCGGTGCCCGCCCCTGCCATGCCCCGTCCCGATTCCCTGCCGATCCGTGTCCTGCTGACCGCTCTGGTCGCCTTCGGTCCACTGTCCACCGACCTCTATCTGCCGTCGCTGCCGACGCTGGTCCGGGTGTTCGACACCGATGTCGTCACGGTGCAGATGACGCTGTCGATCTTCCTGATCGGCTTTGCCGTGTCGCAGTTGATTTATGGCCCGATGTCCGACCGGTTCGGCCGGCGCCCCACCCTGCTGGTCGGGTGGTGATCTATCTGGCGGCCAGCGCCGTCTGCGCCATGACCACCAGCATCGAAGGGCTGATCGCCGCCCGCTTCTTCCAGGCGCTGGGAGCCTGCTGCGGGCCGGTGGTGGCAAGGGCGGTGGTGCGCGATGTCTTCGGCCGCGACCGGGCGGCGACGGTGCTGGCCTACATGTCGATGGCGATGGCACTGGCTCCCGCCGTGGGGCCGATGCTGGGCGGCGTGCTGACGGAGTGGTTCGGCTGGCGCGCCAATTTCGTCCTGCTGACCGTCTTCGCCTGCGGCATATTGGCGGCGGTGTGGTCGATGCTGGACGAGACCAACGCCCACCGCGACGAGGAGGCGCTGCGGCCGGGCCGGCTCGCCGCCAACTACCTGCTTCTGCTGCGCAACCGCGGCTTCGTCGGCTATGTGCTGGTGGTCGCCTTTTCCTACAGCGGCATCTTCTCCTTCATCTCGGGCTCGTCCTTCGTGCTGATCGACCGGCTGCACCTGACCCCGGCGCAGTATGGCGCCAGCTTCGGCGCGGTGGCGCTGGGTTATATGCTGGGCACCTTCCTGGCCGGACGGCTGACCCCGCGGCTGGGCGGCGCCCGCATGATCCGCATCGGCACGCTGCTGTCGCTCGGCGGCGGAGTCGTGGGCGGCCTGCTGTCGCTGGCCGGGGTGCTGCACCTGCTGGCCATCGTCGGGCCGGTCTTCCTGTTCATCCTCGGCGCCGGGCTGACCCTGCCCAACGCCACGGCGAACGCGGTCGGCCCCTACGCCACCATGGCCGGGCTCGCCTCCTCCCTGCTGGGCTTCGCGCAGATGACCATCGCCGCCGCCATCGGCATCGTCGTCGGCCATATGAGCGACGGCAGCGCCCTGCCGATGATGGGGGCCATCGGGCTGGTGGCGCTGGGCGCGCTGCTGGCGCACCGCCTGCTGGTCATCCCCTCGGCGCTGGGCGGGCGATCCGCCTGACCCGGCCCGGCGGGCGGGCGGCTCGGCGCCGCTCCCGCGCCTTGCGGTCGTCGTCCCTGCCGCCGTCTTCATCCTCCTTGCCGAACTGCGGGAAGCGGTCCATCAGGACGGTGAACAGGATCGTCACCATCAGGCACAGGCCCAGCGCCATCCCCGCCAGCAGGTAGTATCCGGCACCGCAGGCGATGCCCAGCCCGCCCGCCACCCAGATCACCGCCGCGGTGGTCGCCCCGCGCACGCTGTCGCCGGAACGGAACATGACGCCGGCGCTGATGAAGCCGACCGCCTGGGCCACGCCCTGGATGACGCGCACCGGGTCGCTCGGCCGCTCGTCGCCGCTGGCATGCAGCCCGACATAGAACTCCAGCGCCACCAGAGTCGTCAGGGCGCAGCTGATGGATATCAGCGTATGCGTGCGCAAACCCGCCGCCTTGCCGCGCATTTCCCGGTCAAGCCCAAGCAGCGCGCCGCAAAAGGCTGCAGCCAGCAGCCGCAACCCGATCTCCTCCACCGTCAGAACCGTAGTCAAGCCCATGAAATCGCTCCGGTTTTTTGGCCCCTCAAACGGTCTGCCACTTTTTTGGGGCACACGGCATTTTTCACTTTGCAATCGATCGCGTTGGATCTATGTAACGCGAACTCGCAAGCGCACGTGCCGCTGGCCCGCCCCTCGGCGTCTCCGAGATGTGGTTATGCAACGACGTAACGCGTGATCCCCGACCGTCCCTTAAACAAGGCGGCGACTTGGAGGTTACGATGGTTGATGTTGTTGTGGGTGGGCGCGTGCTCACCCGTCTCCGAAATCTGCCGCTCCTGGACCATACGGACAGAACAGGGTTCTGTACGGGGCAATCCAGTATTGGCGGCCTGAGCGCCTGATCAGCTTTTTGAGTTGCTGATCGGCCCGCCCGGCCGCTCCCCCCCGACTTCACCCTTTCCGTTCCATCATCTTGCGTCCCAGGAGACTGAGATGACCCAGAAGATTGCGCGCTTTTTCGAAGAGCAGCGCCCGCAGACCCCTTGCCTCGTCATCGATCTGGACGTGGTCGAGCAGAACTACAACGATCTGCACGACGCCCTGCCCGATGCCCGCATCTTCTATGCGGTGAAGGCGAACCCGGCCGCGGAAATCCTCAGCCTGCTGGCCCGTCTCGGCTCCGCCTTCGACTGCGCCTCGGTCCCGGAAATCCAGATGGCGCTGGCCGCCGGCGCCACCCCGGAGCGCATCTCCTTCGGCAACACCATCAAGAAGGAAGGCGACATCCGCCGCGCCTACGAGCTGGGCGTGCGCCTGTTCGCCTTCGACAGCGAGCCGGAACTGGAGAAGATCGAGCGCGCCGCCCCCGGCGCCCGCGTCTTCTGCCGCATCCTGACCTCGGGCGAGGGCGCCGAATGGCCGCTGTCGCGCAAGTTCGGCTGCGACCTGACGATGGCGCGCGAGCTGCTGCTGAAGGCCCGCGACATGGACGTGCAGCCCTATGGCGTGTCCTTCCATGTCGGCTCGCAGCAGAAGGATCTGATGCAGTGGGACCACGCCATCTTCCAGGTGGCGCAGCTGTTCCGCGAGCTTGAGGTTCTCGGCGTCGATCTCGGCATGATCAACCTCGGCGGCGGCTTCCCCACCCGCTACCGCACCGACGTGCCGGAATGCACCGCCTACGGTCAGGCGATCTTCGACTCGCTGCGCAATCACTTCGGCAACCACCTGCCGGAGACCATCGTGGAGCCCGGCCGCGGCATGGTCGGCAGCGCCGGCATCATCGAGAGCGAAGTGGTCCTGGTGTCGCGCAAGTCGGCCGAGGATCCCAAGCGCTGGGTCTATCTGGACATCGGCAAGTTCGGCGGTCTGGCCGAGACGATGGACGAGGCGATCCAGTACCCGATCGAGGTGCTGGGCGACGAGCCGAACGACGACCGTGAGGCCGTGATCCTGGCCGGGCCGACCTGCGACAGTGCCGACGTGCTGTATGAGCGTGCCGACTACAAGATGCCGATGGGACTGAAGTCGGGCGACCGCGTGCGCATCCATGCCACCGGCGCCTACACCACGACCTATTCGGCCGTCTGCTTCAACGGCTTCGAGCCGCTCAAGCACTACTGCATCTGAGGAGGAGGCGGGCCAGCGCCCTACCCTTCCCGAAGTTGGTCCAAGCAAGAGCCCGCCGCCGGATCGATCCGGCGGCGGGCTCTTCTTTTTCTGTCGGCTAATTTTTGTGCAGCCCATTTTTTGATCAGCCGGAGCATCGGACAAAGAAAAAGGCCGCTTCCGATCGATGGAAGCGGCCTTTTCCGGTGCGTTCGCCGGCCGGCGTGCAGGCGCTCATTCGCGCCAGAACGGCTTCGACATCTCGCGCTCGGCATCCAGGCGGCTGAAGCCGATGTCCTGAAGCATACGGTCGTCCAGATAGCCCAGCTCGCGGCGGGTCACGACGCGCTGGCGCCACAGGCCTAGCATGTTCGAGGCGACCTCGACGATATGACCGAAGGTGGTGGTGGCGTGGCCGGTCTCGGCCGAATGCAGAAGGGTTGCCATGATGGAGATTCCTGAGATGTCTTGTTATGGAGGGTCCGCCGGTCGGCGATCACGTCCTCCTTGTGTGGAAATATAATTACGCTCCTTTGAGCCATGTTGCCACCCCCGGCGGCAACATGCCCGCTTTGCAGGCAGCGAAGAACTCGCCATGGAATGTCACCGATCTGTGGCAAAAGCGTCATTACGGATACTTACGGTTTGGCAGGCGGACAATAGCGGGCACTAGCACCTTCCCGGCCTGGACAAGACTGACCGACTTGGGTCATGTATTGTTTTGCTTACGGATCAATCGAGCGGACCTGCGGACAGGCATATGAGCGGCATCCACATCCCCGGCGGCGGCCCCGGCAACCAGACCTTCGACACCATCGGGTTCGATGGCGACGACACGCTGTGGCACAACGAATCGCTCTTCTCGATGACGCAGGACCGTTTCCGCGCCCTGCTGGCCCATGCCGCCGACCCGACCGATCTCGACCGCCGCCTGCTGGAGGCGGAACGGGCCAATCTCCGGGTCTATGGCTACGGCATCAAGGGCTTCGTTCTGTCGATGATCGAGACGGCGATCGCGGTCACGGACGGCAAGGTCGCCGCCCGCGACCTGCAGAGCCTGATCGACTTCGGCAAGGCGATGCTGGACCACCCGGTGGAACTGCTGCCCGGCGTGGCGGAGGTGGTGGAGGCGCTGGCATCCCGCCATCGGCTGGTCCTGATCACCAAGGGCGACCTGTTCGACCAGGAAAGCAAGATCGCCCGCTCCGGCCTGTCGGAGCTGTTCCATGCGGTGGAGATCGTCAGCGAGAAGGACCCGGCGACCTACCGGCGGGTGATGGACCGCCATGGCATCGACCCGGCGCGTTTCCTCATGGTCGGCAACTCGGTGCGGTCCGACATCCTGCCGGTGCTGGCGACCGGCGCCCATGCCGTCCACATCCCCTATGCCATCACCTGGGCACATGAAGAGGCCGAGGTGCCCGACGACCATTACCGCCGCCTCGACTCGGTCCGCGACCTGCCGGCACTGTTGGCGGCCTGGTGAGGAGCCATATCGATGACCTTGCTTCCCCTGCCCGACCTGGACGGCATCACCCCCGAAACCGGCGGCCCGGCCGCAGACCGCGTGCTGTCCGGCGCACCCGTCTTCACGACTTGGAACGGTTACGAGTCGGCGGACGGCAAGCGGTTCGCCGGAAGCTGGCGGTCGACTCCGGGCTCCTGGCGCATCGTCTATGACGAGTGGGAATATTGCGAGATTCTGGAGGGCGAAAGCATCGTCGCC
Source organism: Azospirillum sp. INR13 (assembly GCF_015390205.1). Classification (NCBI taxonomy): domain Bacteria; kingdom Pseudomonadati; phylum Pseudomonadota; class Alphaproteobacteria; order Rhodospirillales; family Azospirillaceae; genus Azospirillum; species Azospirillum sp. INR13. The sequence goes on along the minus strand of NZ_VUOI01000019.1, from coordinate 70,259 downwards.
CATGACGATGGCCGGTCCTGGACCCTGAAGGCCGGAGACCGTTTCGTCATCGAACCCGGATTCCAAGGCAGCTGGACCGTGATCGCGACCACGACCAAACGCTATGTGGTGGTCCTGCCCTGAACGGCCGCTCAGCCGCCCTGCTCGGCCGCCCCGCTCACCCCGTCAGTTCGACCGGGTTCTGCGCGGCGCCGTGGCTGATGATGGTTACGGCCTTGCGCCCGATCTCCACCGCCAGCACGCCCAGCACGAGGACGGAGGCGACCAGCATCAGGCGGGCGACGTCACGGGTCAGCGCGCGCTTGCGGGCGTTGGCCCGGCGATGCTCGCGGATCACCGCGCGCATGGCGCCACCGGTCAGTCGACGTCCGAACCAGGCATTGGCGGCCATGATGCGCTCCCATCATCCCGAACAAGCATAAGTGCATTTATATAAAATTTTATCTTATTCAGCAAGAACCGAATCCCGCGGCGTGACGCCCCGGGACCCGGTTCCGGGTAAGGCCTGCCCTATTCCTTGAAGGCCACCTCGCGCTGGCGGCGGAAGGCCGGCAGAAGGATGAGGGCCAACAGGCCGGCAGCCACGGCCATCAGGCCGGCGCTGATCGGGCGGGTGACGAAGACGGTCAGGTCGCCCTGGGACAGCAGCATGGCGCGGCTGAGGTTCTCCTCCAGCAAGGGACCGAGGACGAAGCCAAGCAGCAACGGCGCCGGTTCACAATCCAGCTTCTTCAGCACATAGCCGAACACGCCGAATCCGGCCATCAGCAGCACGTCGAACACGTCGTTCTTCAGGCTGTAGGTGCCGATGCAGCAGAAGACCAGAATGGCCGGGAACAGATAGGCATAGGGCACGCGCAGAAGCCGCACCCAAAGCCCGATCAGAGGCAGGTTCAGCACCACCAGCATGACGTTGCCGACCAGCATGCTGGCGATCATGCCCCAGAACAGGTCCGGCTGCTTGGTCATGATCTGCGGTCCCGGCGTGATGCCGTGGATCATCATGGCCCCGACCATCAGTGCCATCACCGCGTTGGACGGGATGCCGAGGCTCAGCATCGGGATGAAGCTGGCCTGGGCGCCGGCATTGTTGGCGGCCTCCGGCCCGGCGACGCCCTGGATGGCGCCCTTGCCGAAGGCGGAGGGATCGCGCGCCACCTTCTTTTCCAGCGCGTAGGAGGAAAAGGCGCTGAGCGTCGCCCCGCCACCCGGCAGGATTCCCAGCAAGGCGCCCAACGCCGTGCCGCGCACCGCCGCCGGCCAGGCATCCTTGAAGTCCTGCAGCGACGGCCACAGCCGGTGGACCGGTGACGGGTCTATGCCGCGCCCTTCCGTCTCTTCCAGGTTGATGATGATGTCGGCAAGGCCGAACAACCCCATCGCCAGCGGCACGAAGTCCAGTCCGTCATAGAGCTGCGGAATGTCGAAGGTGAAGCGCATCTGGCCGGAATTGACGTCGGTCCCGACCATCGACAGCAGCAGCCCGACGAGGATCATCGCCACCGCCTTCACCACCGAACCATGGGCCAGGGTCACCGCGCCGATCAGGCCGACCAGCATCAACGCCACATATTCCGACGGACCGAAGGCCAGCGCCATCCCGGCCAGCGGCGGACCGGCCAGCGCGATGACCAGCGTGGTGACGCAGCCCGCGAACAGCGACGACAGCGCCGCCGTGGCCAGCGCGACGCCGCCGCGACCCTGGCGCGCCATGGCGTTGCCGTCCAGGCAGGTCATGACGGAGGAGGATTCTCCCGGCAGCTTCACCAGGATGGCCGTGGTCGATCCTCCATACTGGGCGCCATAGAAGATGCCGGCCAGCATGATCAGCGCCCCCACCGGCGGCAGGTAGAAGGTGATCGGCAACAGCAGGGCCACCGTCGCCGTCGGCCCCAGTCCGGGCAGCACGCCGATCAGCGTGCCGATCAGGACGCCGAGGAAGCAATAGACCAGGTTCATCGGCTCGACCGATACGCCCAGCCCGAGCCAGAGATTGGCGAGGATGTCCATCATGGCCAGATCTGGAGCGGCAGGCCCAGTCCCCAGGAAAAGATGGCGATGCAGCTGGTGGCGAGCGTGGCCCACAGGGCCGTGAAGGGGCCGGGGCGCAGCGGCCGCCCGGCCAATCCGCCGATGCCGATCAGCGCCAAGATGGCGAGCACCAGACCCAGCCTGTCGAGCAGAGCCGCGAAGGCGATCACGGCGATGGTGATGGCGATCGACGGCCTCCACGCCCAGGCCAGCGTCGCCGTCCGCTGCGCCGTCAGTCCGCGCAGCACGGTCGCCAGCCCCGCCGCCAGCAGGAAGTAGCAGACGAGCCGCGGGAAGAACCCGGCCTGCATCATGGCCAGCGACCCCGCCTCCCAGCCGCGCGCCAGCCAGAGCCCGCCGAGGGCGAGGGCGCTGAGCAGCAGCCCGGCCGCGAGATCCTGGGGCGATCTCAGCCGGGATGCGGCCGACCGGGGAGATCTCAGGGTATGTGTCATTGGATGGATATGTCCGCTCTCTCAGCCATGCGACGGCGGAAGGGCCGGGCGCCGCTTCCGCTTCATTGGGGAATGCGGCCCGCGCTCCTGGGGACAAGGCGAAAAGCCGCCAATCCGGCCGCCGGCGCCATCCCCGCCGGTTGCATTATCGCCAGACGGCACCCCCCCGTCGAGAGCGTTCTTGCCGGCCTCTGCTGTTGTGGAGAGAATTCCAGAAGAAACTCAAGGAATTTTTCATCGGATTTGCGGCATATTACCCGTTATGGTATGTACTGACTTTCTACATACACGCGCAATGAACGGGTGACTCCGGTTTGACCGGGAGCGGAGCCCGAAGGATCGGACGACGAACGATGACAGCAGCGACTATCCCCCTGCGCATGGCCGGCGGCCGTGCCGCGTCTTTCCTGGTTGCGGTCTTCGCAACTCTAATGCTGTGGCTTGCAGGCTCCGCCGCAGCGGTGCAGGCCGCCTATCCCGAGAAGCCGATCACCATGATCGTCGCCTATGGCGCCGGCGGCTCCACCGACGTCACCGCGCGGATGCTGGCGCCCTATATCGAGCGCTATCTGGGCGGCGGGCGCATCGTCATCGTGAACCGGCCGGGGGCCGGCGGCGAGATCGGCTTCGCCGCCATCGCCGATGCGGCGCCGGACGGTTACACGATCGGCTTCATCAACACGCCCAACCTGATCACCATCCCGATCGAACGGCAGGCGCGCTATGCGCTGGACCGGCTGGACCCGCTGGTGAACATCGTCGACGATCCCGGCGTGATGACCGTCCGTGCCGACAGCCCGTTCCGGTCGGTCGCCGATGTGGTGGAATTCGCCAAGCGAAATCCGGGCGCACTCACCGTCGGCTCCACCGGCATCGGCTCCGACGACCATCTCGCCATGCTGTTGCTGGAACGGCAGGCCGGGGTGAAGCTGACCCATGTACCGTTCGCCGGCAGCGCCGAGAATTACCGCGCCATGCTGGGCTCCCACATCAGGATCAGCGACCAGAACCTTGGCGAGGGGCTGCGCGGGATTGCCGGCGGCGATCCCGTGCGCATGCTGGGGGTGATGAGCCGGTCGCGCTGGGACATGGCCCCGGATCTGCCGACCTTCCGCGAACAGGGCTATGCCATCGACATGGTATCCATGCGCGGGATCGGCGCCCCGAAGGGCCTGCCGGCGGACATCCGCAACGCCCTGATCGAAGCGATCACCAGGGCCGCGATGGATCCGGAATTCCAGGCCAAGGCACGCGAGACCTTCCAGCCGCTCCGCATCGTCGGCGCGGACGCCTTCGCCGCGGAGTTGAAGCAGCTGGACGGCGAGTTCCGCACCCTTTGGACGGAAATGCCCTGGAAATGAGGTCTTAGAAATAATATCCGCTTGCGAAACGACCTTATCCGTTACGATGCCGTTCCGGTTACGTAACGGATTGGGTCGATCGTTCCGGCTTCCGAAAAGCCCTTCAACCGCAACAAGCAGCTGTCGCAGGCGCCGCAGGACAGTCCCTCCGGCGTCGGATCGTAGCAGGAATGGGTGAGGCTGTAGTCCACCCCAAGCTCCAACCCGCGGCGGACGATCGCAGCCTTGTCCAGCGCCATCAGCGGCGCGTGGATCTTGAATCGGCTCGCCCCCTCCACCCCGGCCTTGGTGGCCAGATTGGCCAGGGTTTCGAAGGCCGCGATGTATTCCGGGCGGCAGTCGGGATAGCCGGAATAATCAAGCGCGTTGACGCCGATGAACAGGTCGGACGTCCCCAGCGTTTCCGCCCAGGCCAGCGCGAAGGACAGGAAAACGGTGTTGCGCGCCGGCACATAGGTGACGGGAATGCCCTGCCCCAGATCGGCCTCCAGGTCTGCGGCGCTGCCGTGCTTGGGCACGTCGATGCTGTCGGTGAGCGCGGAACCGCCGAAGGCGCGCAGATCGATGTCGGCGATCACATGCCGTTCCACCCCCATCGCCGCGACCACGCGCCGCGCCGCTTCCAGCTCCACCGAATGGCGCTGTCCGTAGCGGAAGCTCAGCGCGTTGACGCGATAGCCTTCCGCCTTGGCGATGGCGAGCACCGTCGTCGAATCGAGACCGCCGCTGACCAGCACCACGGCTTCCCTCGGCATACCCATCGTCTTGTCCGGACCCGCCATCGCACACCCACCTCTGCAAAGCCGCCCGCCATCGCGGGCAAGAATGGCGACAGCTTTTGGCATATCCCGGCGCATCGGGCCAGAACGGGTGTCGCGGCGATCAGATCATGCTCGCCAACATTTCCTCGATGGTCATGACGCGCGACGGCGGCAGGCGGACGGTTGCGGTGCAGCCCCGACCGGGTTCGCTGTCCAGCGTCAAGGTGCCGCCATGCGCCTCCACCAGACGCAAGGCGAGCGGTAGGCCGAGGCCGATCCCCTCGTATTGGCGGGCGGTGCTCTGTTCGACCTGTGCGAAGGGGGTCAGTGCCGTCGCAATCTCGTCCGCCCGCATGCCGATGCCGCGGTCGCGCACAGCCAATTCCACCCAGCCGTCTGCGGCAGGCGCCATGGTCAGCGCAACCACGCCCTGCGGATGGCTGAACTTGATGGCGTTGGACAGCAGGTTGCCCACCGCCTGGCGCAGACGACGCCGATCGCCCCGCATCGGCGGCAAATCGCCCTCGGGGACCACCTCCACCGTCACGCCCTGGCGGTTGGCCTGGAACTCCAGGTCGGCCACCGCCTGGGCGGCAAGCGCCGGCAGGTCGACCGGCTCCTCGATCAGCGACAGCCCACCGGCCTCGACCCGCGCCATGTCGAGGATATCGTCGATGATGGACAGCAACTGTTCGCCGGCCTGTCTGATGGCCACGGCGCAATCGCGCTGTTGCCCTTGACCGCCCGCCGACGGCACGTCCGTCCGCGCCTCCAGCAGCTGGGAGAAGCCGATCACCGCGTTCAGCGGGGTACGCAATTCATGGCTCATGCTGGCGATGAAGGTCGATTTGGCACGGTCGGCCGCCTCGGCCGCTTCCTTGGCGGCCATCAGTTCGGCTTCCGCCCGGCGCCGTTCGGTCACATCGCGCAGGATGGCGGTATAGATCCGGCGCTCCTCCACTTCGCTGGCGCTGACCGACAGTTCCACCGGAAACCGGGTTCCGTCGGCGCGTTCCGCCTCGGCGGCGCGGTCGCGGGCGACCAGGGCCGTTGTCTGGCCCGGCGCGAATTCCAGCCGGACGCCGCCCTCCTCCCGCAGATGGGCCAGCGGGATCAGCCGGTCGAGTTGCCGCCACAGCAGGTCCCCGGCCGGAACACCGAACATCGCCTCCGCCGCGCGGTTGAAGCCGAGCAGAATGCCGGCCTCGTCCACGGTGAGGATGGCTTCGGCGACCGTGTCGAGGATCGCCTCGTTGCGCGCTTCGGGACAGGCGCAGGGCGTTGGCGGTGTGCAGATATTCGCTGACATCGGTGATGGTGGCGATGGTCCCGCCATCCTCCATCAGGATGCGCTGACACAGCACCCGGCGGTCGGAGCCCTCCCCCTCCGGATCGTGGAAGCGGAAATCGGTCGGCTGCGGATCCCGGCCCGGCTCGATCCGCCATTCCGCAGCAACCCGCGCCCGGTCGTCGGGATGGACTGCGCCGAGCCAGCCGTCGCCGAGCAGCCGGTCGGTGTGCAGGCCGGTGATGGCGGAAAGGCGGGCATTGGCGAACAGCACCTGACCGGTGGCGTCGGCCTGAAGGATGCCGACCGGCGCCGCTTCCGCCAGCGTGCGATAGCGCGCCTCGCTGGCGCGCAGCCGCTCCGACAAGGCGATGGCGTCGCTGACGTCGCGGACGGTCAGGACCAGCCCGGCGATCTGTGGATCGTCCAGTTCGTTGCGGGCGGTCATCTCCAGCCAGTGCCAGCCGCCGTCGGCATGGCGAAAGCGGACGATCGAGCGACCGCTGCTGCCGGCCGGGGCTGCGGCCCGGATCCGAAGCCGCTGCCGCGCCTCCTGCAGATCCTCGGGATGGATGTGCAGGTCCAGAGCGGCGCCGGTGAGTGCCTGGGGAGGGTGACCCAGTACCGCTGCCGCCGCTTGGCCGATCTGGAGAACACGGCCGTCCATCGACAGCACCGCGACCGCTCCGTCCGACATGCGGCATGGGGCGCCGACCGACCGTTCGCCTGCCTGCAAGATGGCACCTCTGAACCGGCAATGACTGGTTGAGCCGGATTGCCGCCCCTCACGATTCGAGACGGCAATCCGATCCTGCCGGTCAGAGTAGGCAATCGACCATTAACGGGTGATGTCAGGAAAAATCGGGATTGACCCTGATGATTTCGTCGCTGATACCGTCATCCCCGCCGCAAGGACAGGAAAGAGGTCAATGTGTCCAGCACGGCGTCCGGCGCTTCGGTCATCACCATATGTCCGGTCTGGGGCAGGACGACGACCTGCGAAGACTTCACGCGCGCGGCCAATGCACGCCCTGCTTTGGCCGGAGTCATCTTGTCCAGCGCACCCAGCAGGAACAGGGCGGGACAGGCGACCGACGCCGCGGCATCAGCCCCCTGCCCGTACTCGTTGCAGGCCGCGAGGTCGACCCCCAGCACCCCCGGCCGGATCGACGCCATCAGCCGGCGCCCGCCGGGGATCAGCGCGAGCCCCGGCGTCGGGCAGCTGCCGCCCTGGGCGCCGCCATGACCGCGCGGCCCATGGCCCCAGCCGATCACCATCTCGATGGCCGATTGCTCGCCGGCATGGGCGGCGGCCAGCAGGTCCGGATGCACCGGCATGCGTTCCGCCACGCCCAGCAGCGCCACCGCCTCCACCCGCGTGCCATGGCGGGCCGCAGCGTCCAGCGCCACCAGCGCGCCCATGGAATGGCCGATCAGCGCCGCCCGCTCCAGCCCGGCGGCATCCAGCAGCGCGATCACCCAGTCGGCGATGGCGGCGATGCTGTCCAGCGGCTCCCCGCCGGAACGGCCGTGGCCCGGCAGATCGACCGCCAGCACCGAACGGCCATGATGGGCGAGATAGCGGCTTTGCAGGCTCCAGACGCTGTGGTCCATGCCGGCGCCGTGGATCAGCACGATTGCTGGACGGGCGGCGGGACGGGCGGAATCGATCTCCCGGCCGCCGGTGTGGACGAAGACGGGGGTTCCGTTGACGGTCAGCTGCATGGCGCGGCCCTCAGCCCTTGGTGGCGGCGCGCAGCGCCTGCTTCAGGTCGTCGATCAGGTCTTCGCAATCCTCCAGCCCGATGGACAGGCGGATCATATCCTCCCCCACCCCGGCGGCGGCGAGCGCCTCCGCATCCAACTGGGCGTGGGTGGTGCTGGCGGGATGGATCACCAGCGACTTGGCGTCGCCGACATTGGCGAGGTGCGAGAACAGGGTCAGCGACTCGATGAAACGGCGCCCGGCCTCGCGGCTGCCGCCTTCCCCGCCGCCTTGCCCGCTGGCCCGGATGCCGAAGGAGATGATGGAGCCGGCGCCGTGCGGCAGCAGCCGGGAGGCCAGCGCATGGTCGGGATGGTCCACCAGCTCCGGGTAGGAGACCCAGGCGACGGCGCCCTTCGCGGCATTCAACTCCCCTTCCAGGAAGCAGACGACCTTGCGGGCGTTGTGGATGTGGCACTTCATCCGCAACGGCAGCGTTTCCACCCCCTGCAGGATCTGGAAGGCGTTCATCGGGCTCATGCAGGCGCCGAAATCGCGCAGGCCCTCGGCACGGGCGCGGGCGATGAAGGCGGCGGGGCCGTATTCCTCGGAAAAATCGATGCCGTGATAGCCGGCATAGGGCTCGGTCAGGGTCGGGAACTTGCCCGAGGACTCCCAATCGAACCGGCCGCCGTCGATCACCACGCCGCCGATGGCGGTGCCGTGGCCGCCCAGCCATTTGGTGCAGGAATGCATGACGATGTCGGCGCCATGCTCGAACGGGCGGCAGAGATAGGGGGTGGTGAAGGTCGAATCGATCATCAGCGGGATGCCGGCCTGATGCGCGATGGCCGCGACCTTCGGCACGTCCAGCACCTCCAGCCCCGGATTGCCCAGCACCTCGCCGAAGACCAGCCGGGTTTCCGGCCGGATCGCCGCGCGGATACCGTCGAGGTCGCGCGGATGGACGAAAGTGGTTGTGATGCCGAAGCGCGGCAGCGTGTAGGCCAGCAGGTTGCGGCTGCCGCCATAGATGGAGGAGGAGGCGACGATATGCCCGCCCGCCCCCATCAGCGTCATGATCGCCAGCGTCATGGCGGCCTGCCCGCTGGCGGTGCAGACGGCGCCCACCCCGCCCTCCAGCGTCGCCAAGCGCTCTTCCAGCACCGCGACGGTGGGGTTGGAGATGCGCGAATAGATGTGGCCCGGCCGTTCCAGGTTGAACAGGGCCGCCGCCTGATCGACGTCGCTGAAGACGTAGGAGGAGGTCAGGTGGATCGGAACCGCGCGCGCCCCGGTCGCCGGATCGGGCCGCTGCCCCGCATGCAGACTCTGCGTATCGAATTTCAGGAACTTGGCGCCCGCCATGCTCCTCCCTCCCCTCGGATTGGTAAAGAGGGCCGTCAATGGATGAACGGCCCTCTCTGCTTGTCGGTTTTTTATTTGCCAGCCCTGTTCAACCCGCATTCCAGCGGCATCGAATGTGCGGAAGCGTATGGAGACATGACGCGCGCGTCAAGCCGGTTGGGACGGGCCGCGCGCCGGGAACGCCTCAGACGTCCTGTCCGTCGGCCACGACCCCCACCATCGTCTCCTGCACCAGCCAGTCCACCACCCGGCGCAGCGCCTCGTCCTCGCCGGCGCCTCCAGCAAGCGCCTCCTGGAAGATCGCGATCTGCCGATGGGCGCTGGTGCCGCGGGCCACAATCTCGCGCGCCCGCTCGACCTCGGCGGTGCAGCCGAAATGCAGGGCATCCTCGCGGGTCAGGTCGATGATCTCGTCCAGCAGGTCGGCATAGGGCACGATGCGGCCCTGGCCGAAATCGACCAGCCCGCTGTCAAGGCCGTAGCGCTGGGCACGCCAGCGGTTCTCCTCGATCAGAAGGTTCTTGTAGGGCCTCCAGGTGACATTGCGCAGCTTCAGCCGCCACAGCATGCGCAGCAGACAACGGTAGAGCGCCGCCACCGTGACCGCATCGTCCAGCCGGGTGCAGATGTCGGTGATGCGCATCTCCAGCGTGGGGAAGCGCGAGGACGGCCGGATGTCCCACCACAGCTTGCTGGCATCCTCGATCACCCCGGCATTCACCAGCACCGCCACATGGCTCTGATACTCGCCGAAGCTCTGGAAACCGTCGGGCATGCCGGTGCGCGGCAGCTCGTGCCACACGCTGAGCCGGTAGGACCGGCGCTCCATGTCGCGCCCGCGCCAGAAGGGCGAGGAGGTCGACAGCGCCAGCAGATGCGGCAGGAAGTAGCGGACCTGATTCATCAGGTCGATGCGCAGGTCGTCGTCCTCGATCCCGATATGGACATGCATGCCGCAGATCATCAGCCGCCGGGCCGGCGCACCGAGATCCCGCGCCAGCATGTTGTAGCGGTCGCGGTTGGTGTGCTTCTGCGGCTCCCACGCGGCGAAGGGATGGGTGGAGGCGGCGATCGGCGCCAGCCCGTAGCGGTCGGCGACCCCGGCCACCGTGGCGCGCAAGGCCGCCAGTTCGGCCCGCGCCTCGGCCAGCGTCTTGCAGACCGGTGTGCCGACCTCGATCTGGCAGCGCAGGAATTCCGGATGGATGCGGCCCGGCGCCTGCTCCTGACAGGCCTCCAGCATCTCGTCCGGCGGGCTCTGCACGATGTCGCGCGTTCCGCGGTCCACCAGCAGATATTCTTCTTCCAGGCCCATGGTGAAGGACGGTTCGGTCACGGCGGCTTCCATCTCGTGTTCAGGCCCGCGGATAATGGTGGATGGTCGCCAGCGACGGCAGATCCAGCAGCGGCACCAGCGCATCGCCGATCACCTGAGCCCACAGATCGGCACCTTCCGGCGTCGCGATCAAATCCTGCCGCACCTCCAGCAGGACGTTGGGATAGCCGGCCGGCGTCGCGTGGGTCTCCACCGTGCCGCCCGGCGTGCCGCGGCCGGAATAGGGCTGGTTGTCGCCGACGCACCAGCGCCCATCGGCCTTCAGCGCCTCGATCAGCGGCACCGGCAGGCGCGGGTCGTTGTCCCACAGCACGCCGATGTGCCAGGGCCGCGCCACCCCGCGCATGGCGGGGGTGAAGCTGTGGACCGACACCACCACCGGAACCTGCCCGCGACCGCGGATGTCCGACAGCGCCGCCGCCACCGCCGCATGGTAGGGATGGAACAGCGCCTCCACCCGCCGGGCCTGCTCAACGGCATCCAGGGCGCGGTTGCCGGGGATCACCACATCGTCGCTGACCACCGGGATCGCGGTCGGATCCTCCAACGCCCGGTTCGGGTCGATCACCAGCCGGGAGAATCCGGACAGCACCGCCGTGGCGCCGAACCTCGCAGCCAGCCGCCGCGTCACCTCCGCCGCGCCGATGTCATAGGCGATGTGGCGGCAGAGCTGCTCCTCCGGCAGGCCGAGGTCGCCCAGCGCCTTGGGAATCGCACGGGATGCATGGTCGCACACCAGCAGCAGCGGCCCGCCCGCATCCGGGTTCAGCGTGGTCGCCGGCGGCGGATCACCGGGACCCAGCAGCGGGGCGGCGAGTCGCGGTGCGGGCGCAGGCGCGGTGACCGGCTGCCGGTGTTCGGGCGGCCCAGCCTGGGATTGGCCGGAATTGCGGGGGGAGTCTTGAGGGGTGGAGACAACCATACGCCACACTAACGCAACCGCCGTGCCGGGCGGAAGCGCGGCCGATGGTGGTAGCCCGATCGGCAAGCTGTTACGCTGCCCTTCCCTTTCCGCGCGAACCCACCCGGAAGACATCCCGCATGCTTCGCCTGCTCACCCTCTGCCTTGCCGTGATGGCGCTGCTCAGCGCCTGCGGTCCCGTCTATGAGACTCAGTACAGCCTGATACCGCCCAGTTCGGCGGAGGGGCGGCTGTGCGTCAACCAGTGCCAGCAGAACCGCAATTTCTGCCGCCAGAACTGCGGCCTGAACCAGCAGGCCTGCGTGAACGAGGCGCGGTCGAGGGCGCTTTACGAGTATCAGGCCTACGTCAACCGGCAGCAGGCGGAAAAGAAGCCGATCAAGAGGTCGGTTAGCGACTTCGACCGCTCCTACTCCTGCGGCAACAGCAGCTGCGAGGCGCGGTGCGAGGCCGACTATCGCGACTGTTTCGGCGGCAGCTGCGGCGGTCAGGTGATTGCCCGGACGGTGTGCACCGCCTTCTGCGACCAGGAGAAGCCCGCGCCGGTTCCGGCGGCCGCGCCGAGACTGAGCCCGATGCCGCCGGGCGCCGCCCAGTCTCCGCTCCAATCCCCGGCTGCTTCCGCCAGCACCGGCGGGTACCCGGCCGGCGCCTCGCTGTGCCAGCCCGGCATGCGGGTGGAGGTGGAATGGAAAGGGGATTGGTACCCCGCCACGGTGAAGGACAAGCCGCGCAAGGACGGCCGCTGCCCGATCCACTATGACGATTTCGGATCGGAAGACGACGAGTCGGTGTCGCTGCGCCGCATCCGCCCGCGCTGACGCACCGGACCGACGCACCGGACCGACACTGTGGGCAGACACGCTCGGCCGACACCGTAAAGGCGAAACCCGGACGCGCACGGCAGCCATGACGCGCGTCCTGCTGGCCTGCCAAATCATCGGCGGATATAAGCGATCCCATGCCAGACGCCAGTGCCATCCCCATCGACCATGCATCCCGGACGCAACGCGTCGCCCTGATCGCCCTGCTGCTGGGCGCCCTCGGCATCGCCTTCGCCCCCATCTTCGTCCGCCTGTCCGATGTCGGGCCGGTTGCCACCGGCTTCTGGCGCATGGCCCTGGCGACCCCGGTGCTGGCCCTGTGGATGGTGGGCGAGTTGCGACAGCCCACCGGCCGAGCCAGCCGGCGCCCCTCCTCGCTCGCCGATTACGGCCGGCTGTCCCTGGCCGGCCTCTGCTTTGCCGGCGACCTTGCGGTCTGGCACACCTCCATCCGCTACACCTCCGTCGCCAACGCCACGCTGCTGGCCAATTTCGCGCCGCTGTTCGTCGCGCCGGCCGCCTGGTTCCTGTTCAAGGAGCGCATCACCGGCCGCTTCGTTCTGGGCATGCTGCTGGCGCTTGGCGGAGCGGTCGTGCTGATGGGGCAGAGCTTCCAGCTGAGCGCCGACCATCTGTTCGGCGACGCGCTGGGCCTTTTGACCGCCGTCTTCTATGCCGGCTACATCCTGTCGGTCGGACATCTGCGCGCCGAGTTCTCCACCGCCACCATCATGACGTGGAGCGGCGTCATCACCGCGGCCGTGCTTCTGCCGCTTGGCCTCTATGACGGCGAGGCGATGCTGCCGGCGACCGCCGCCGGATGGCTGGTGCTGGCCGGGCTGGCGCTGTTCAGCCATGCCGGCGGGCAGAGCCTGATCGCCTATGCCCTGGCCCATCTCCCGGCCTCCTTCTCGTCCGTCAGCCTGCTGCTGCAGCCGGCCGCCGCCGCGATCCTGGCTTGGGTGCTGCTGAACGAACCGCTGGGAACGCTTCAGGCGGTGGGCGCAGCCGTGATCCTGATGGGCATCCTGATGGCCCGGCGCGGAAGCCGCTGATATCAGGCGGGGCTGTCCAATCGGTGAACCGGCCAGCCATGTCTTTTCATCCCGCGGGCAAGGCGCCGCAGGCGGGCTGTCGACCATTGACCCGGCCCGCCGGGACGGCTACCGGTATTACCAACTGCCAATAAACCGCTTTCCGACCGAAGGGAAACCACCCGTGCCCGGCACCGACGACAGCGCTCACGTCCCCTCCTCCTCGCAGCGCATTTCGGAGTGGGTGGCTCAACAGCTTCTCGACCGCATTGCGCGCGGCGAGCTGGTGCCGGGGGAGCGTCTGCCGGGCGAGCGCCAACTCGCCGAACAGCTGCATGTCAGCCGCGTGTCAGTCCGGGCGGCCCTGCAGAAGCTTAAGACCCAGGGATTTCTGACGGCGGTCCAGGGCGGCGGCACCCGCGTGGTGTCGTCGGCCGGGATGATGGACGGCGCATTGACCACAATGGTGCGCAGCACCCATCAGAACCTGTGCGACCTCGTCGAGATCCGCATGGCGTTGGAAGGCTGGGCGGCCCGCCGTGCCGCCGAACGGGCGACGCAGGAACAGATCGACACCATCGGCCGCATCCTGCAGGCGATGAGCGAGACCAACCGGGATGGCGGCCGCGCGGCGGACGACATGGACTTCCACGTCGCCGTTGCCCAGGCGTCCGGCAGTCCGGTCTATCTGCACCTGCTCTCCACCATCCGCGACATCCTCGGCAACATGGTCGAGATGAAGCACACCGAGCCCTTCATGGAGAACCATGAGGCGCTGATGATCGAGCATCACCGCGCCATCCATCAGGCCATTGCCCGCCGCGACCCCGATGCCGCCGCCAATGCCGTTACTGCCCATCTCGGCTGGATCCTGGCCCGCTACCGCACCATGACCGAGGAGCCGGCGACCCCGGCGGCGCCCCGGGCCGATGCACCGCCCTCCCCCGGCATACCCACCGCCTGACGCCGCAGCTCCGCCGACCAGTACAAAAGAACGACAAAGGCCGCAGCCACCCATCGGAGACTGCGGCCTTTGTCATGGGACCAGACGCGACCCTCAGCCTGCGAGGATCGCCTCGATCTCCTTCGTCACCTCGTCGATGTCGGCCATGCCGTCCACCGCCTTCAACACGCCGCATCCCTGGTAGTAGGGCAGGATCGGCGCGGTCTGCTGGTGGTACTGGGCAAGACGGGTCGTCACCGTCTCCGCATTGTCGTCGGCGCGCCGCTTGAACTCGGTGCTGCCGCAGACGTCGCAGACACCCTCGACCTTCGGCTTCTCGAAGCTGTCGTGATAGCCCTTGCCGCACTTGGCACAGGTGTAGCGGCCGGTGATGCGCTCCACCAGGACATCATCGACGACCTGCATCTCGATCACATGATCGAGCTTCAGGCCCTTCTCCTCCAGCATCTTGTCCAGCGCCTCGGCCTGGGCAACGGTGCGCGGGAAGCCATCGAGAATGAAGCCGTTCTTGACGTCCGGCTTGGAAATGCGTTCGGCGATCATGCTGACCATCAGCTCGTCCGGCATCAGCTTGCCGGCGGCCATGATCTCCTTCGCCTGCTGCCCGAGCGGCCCACCTTCCGCCACCATGGCGCGGAGCATGTCGCCGGTGGACAACTGCACCAAGCCACGCGTGTCTTCCAGACGGCGCGCCTGGGTCCCCTTCCCGGCGCCCGGCGGACCGAGCAGTATGAGGTTCATTACTTTCTCCCCCGAAGCTTCGATTTCTTGATCAATCCCTCATACTGGTGAGCCAGCAGATGGGAATGAATCTGCGCAACCGTGTCCATCGTGACGGTGACCACGATCAGCAGGCTGGTGCCGCCAAAATAAAACGGAACCGAGTGCTGGGATATCAGGATTTCGGGGAGGAGACAAACCGCCACAAGGTAGGCGGAGCCGATGACCGTCAGCCGGCTAAGCACATAGTCGATATGATCGGCCGTGTTCTTGCCCGGACGGATGCCGGGGATGAAGCCGCCATACTTCCGCAGGTTCTCGGCCGTTTCCGCCGGATTGAAGACGATGGCCGTGTAGAAGAAGCAGAAGAACACGATCAGCGAGGCGTAGAGCAGCATGTAGAGCGGCGTGCCGTGCGCCAGATAGCGCGACACCGCCTGCAACCACTCCGGACCCTCGCCGCCGGCGAAGCCCGCTGCGGTCAGCGGCAGCAGCAGCAGCGACGATGCGAAGATCGGCGGGATCACGCCGGCCGTGTTCAGCTTCAGCGGCAGGTGCGACGCTTCGCCGCCGAACACCCGATTGCCGACCTGGCGCTTGGGGTACTGCACCAGCAGGCGACGCTGGGCGCGCTCCATGAAGACGATGAAGAACACCACGCCGATAGACATCACCAGCATCAGGATGATGAACAGGGTGGACAAGGCGCCCTGGCGGCCGAGTTCCAGCGTGTTGACCAGCGCGCGCGGCAGTTCCGCGACGATGCCGGCAAAGATGATGAGCGAGATGCCGTTGCCGATGCCGCGGGCGGTGATCTGCTCGCCCAGCCACATCAGGAACATGGTGCCGCCGACCAGCGTGATGACCGTGGCGACGCGGAAGAACAGTCCTGGATCGATGACCGCCGCCCCGCTGGAGCCGCGCATCGCCTCAAGGCCGACCGCAAGGCCATAGGCCTGCACCGTGGCGAGCGCCACCGTGCCGAATCGGGTGTACTGGTTCAGCTTCTTGCGCCCGGCCTCGCCTTCCTTCTTCATGGCCTCCATCTGCGGCGACACGGCGGTCAGCAACTGCACGATGATGGACGCCGAGATGTACGGCATGATGTTGAGCGCGAAGATGGTCATGCGGCTCAGCGCGCCGCCCGCCAGCATGTCGAACATGCCGAGGATGCCGCCGCCCTGCTGCTTGAAGACGTCGCTGAGAATCGTCGGGTCGATGCCCGGCAGCGGGATGTAGGTGCCCAGCCGGTAGACGATCAGGGCCGCCAAGGTGAACCAAATCCGCTTTTTCAGCTCGGTCGCCTTGGAGAAAGCCCCGAAATTGATGTTGGCGGCAAGCTGCTCGGCCGCTGATGCCATGGTCCAATCCCTGTCCCGTAAGCGCGAACGGGGCGGCACTGCATGACGCAGGCCGCCCCTCGCGACTTCGCTTTTTGTAGTGCCACGAAAGCCCGTGCGCAAGCACGGGCTTCTCGCGGAACCTTACTCGGCGGCTTCGGCGGCGGGCGCGGTCAGCGTGACGCTGCCACCCGCCTTCTCGACGGCCTCGATCGCCGACTTGGACGCGCCGGCGACCGTGAAGGAAACCTTCGCGGTCAGCTCGCCCTTGCCCAGCAGACGGACACCGTCCTTCTTCACCTTGCCGGTGACGCCGGCAGCGTTGAGCGCCGCGGCATCGATGGTTTCGGAAGCATTCAGCTTGCCCAGGTCGATGGCCTTCTGGACCATGCCCAGGTTGACCACCGAATATTCCTTGGCGAAGATGTTCCGGAAACCGCGCTTCGGCAGGCGGCGGTGCAGAGGCATCTGCCCGCCTTCGAAGCCGTTGATCGCCACACCGGTGCGCGAGGTCTGACCCTTCACGCCGCGGCCAGCGGTCTTGCCCTTGCCGGAACCGATACCGCGACCGACGCGCATGCGCGCCTTGCGGGCACCGGCGTTGTCACGCAGGTCGTTAAGCTTGGTCATGATCTCAGCCCTCGTTCTCGACGCGGACCAGGTGCGCGACCTTGGCGATCATGCCCCGCACGGCCGGAGTGTCCTCCAGCTCGCGGGTCCGGTGCAGCTTGTTGAGACCCAGACCGACCAGCGTCTCGCGCTGGTCGTGCTTGCGGCCGATCGGGCTGCCGATCTGGGTCACGACGACGGTCTTCTTCTCCGCCATGATCAGGCCTCCTGTCCGGCGCCGGCCTCGCGACGGCCGAGGATGTCGCTCACGCGACGACCGCGACGCGCCGCGACGGAACGCGGGCTGGTGACCTGGGTCAGGGCGTCGAAGGTCGCCTTGATCATGTTGTGCGGGTTCGACGTGCCGATCGACTTGGTCACGACGTCAGCGACGCCGAGAGCCTCGAAGATCGCGCGCATCGGACCGCCGGCGATGATGCCGGTGCCGGCCGGAGCCGCCCGCAGCACGACCTTGCCGGCACCGAAGTGACCGTTGGTGTCGTGATGCAGCGTACGGCCCTCGCGTAGCGGAACACGGATCATGCCGCGCTTGGCCTGATCGGTCGCCTTGCGGATCGCTTCCGGCACTTCACGGGCCTTGCCCGAGCCGACGCCGACGCGGCCCTTGCCGTCGCCGACGACGACCAGAGCGGCGAAGCCGAAGCGACGACCACCCTTGACCACCTTGGCGACGCGGTTGATACCGACGAGCTTTTCGATCAGCTCGCTTTCTTCCCGCTCG
The DNA here is from genome assembly GCF_015390205.1 of Azospirillum sp. INR13. Taxonomy (NCBI): domain Bacteria; kingdom Pseudomonadati; phylum Pseudomonadota; class Alphaproteobacteria; order Rhodospirillales; family Azospirillaceae; genus Azospirillum; species Azospirillum sp. INR13. The sequence goes on along the minus strand of NZ_VUOI01000019.1, from coordinate 52,799 downwards.
CGCGGCTGCCGGTCGCGGTTATCCCGCTCCCCACGTTCACGTGCCATATCCGGGCCTCCTTAGAACGACAGCCCGCCCTCGCGGGCGGCGTCGGCCAGGGCCTTGACCCGGCCATGGTAAATATACCCACCGCGATCGAAGACGACCTCGGTAATCCCAGCGGCCTTGGCGCGCTCGGCGATCAGCTCGCCGATCCGCTTGGCAGCATCGACGTTGCCGCCGTGCTTGAGCTGCTCGCGCAGCTCCTTCTCGAGCGACGAGGCGGACGCAAGCGTCTTGCCGTTTTCATCGTCGATAATCTGGGCGTAGATGTGCAGATTGGACCGGAAGACCGAGAGGCGAACGCGCCCGCCGGCCTTCTTGGCAATCTGCGCGCGCACGCGCTGCTTGCGGCGCTCGTGGAGTTGCTTTGGCTTCAGCATGGCGGTTACTTCTTCTTACCTTCCTTGCGCAGGACGGTTTCGGTCTCGTACTTGATGCCCTTGCCCTTGTAGGGCTCCGGCTTCTTCCAGCCGCGGATCTCGGCAGCCACCTGGCCGACCTTGTGCTTGTCGTAGCCGCTGACCGAAATGGCCGTCGGCTTGTCGCACTTGATCGTGATGCCTTCCGGGATCGGGTACTTCACGTCGTGCGAGAAGCCGAGCTGCATGACCAGCTCCTTGCCCTGCACGGCCGCGCGGTAACCGACGCCGTTGATCTCGAGGTTGATCGTGTAGCCCTGGCTGACACCGGTGACCATGTTGTTGATCAGGGTGCGCGAGGTCGCCCACATGACGCGGGCGCGCTTGCTGTCGTTTGCCGGCTTCACCACCACCTTGCCGTCTTCCAGCGAGGCGGTGATGTCGTCGATCAGGGTCAGGCTGAGTTGCCCCAGCTTGCCCTTGGCCGTCACCTGCTGACCGTCGACCTTCACGTCGACGCCAGCCGGGACCGGCACGGGATGCTTGCCAATGCGCGACATCTGCCAATCCCCCTTAGAACACGCGGCAGAGGACTTCACCGCCGACGTTGGCGGCGCGGGCCTCATTGTCCGACATCACGCCGCGCGGGGTCGACAGGATCGACAGACCGAGCCCGTTGTAGACACGGGGCAGGTCGGCGATCTTCGAGTAGACGCGACGGCCGGGCTTCGACACACGGGCGATCTGCTTAATGACAGGCTCGCCTTCGTGGTACTTCAGCTCGATCTTCAGGTTCTTGACGCCCGGACGCAGTTCTTCCTCGGACCAGCCGCGGATGAAGCCTTCACGCTTCAGAACTTCCAGGACGTTGACGCGCAGCTTGGACGCCGGGGAAACCACAACGGACATGCGGGCGTGCTGACCGTTGCGGATGCGGGTCAGCATATCGCCGAGCGGATCGCTCAAAGACATTCTCGGACCCTCCTTACCAGCTTGACTTCGTCATGCCCGGGATCTGGCCGGTCGAGGCCAGTTCGCGGAGCGTGACGCGGGACAGCTTGAACTTGCGATAGAACGCGCGCGGACGCCCGGTCATTTCGCAGCGGTTCCGGACGCGCACCTTCGAGGAGTTGCGCGGCAGTTCGGCCAGCTTGAGGCGGGCAGCGAATTGCTCTTCCGGCGGGAGGGTCTTGTCATTCGCGATCGCCTTCAGGCGCGCACGCTTGTTCGCGTACTGCTTGGCCAGCTTGGCGCGACGCTTGTTCTTTTCGATGGCACTGGTCTTAGCCATGGTCGTGCTCCAGCCTCAGCTCACGAACGGCATGTCGAAGCCCTTCAGGAGAGCCTTGGCTTCCTGATCGGTCTTCGCCGTAGTGACGATGATGATGTCCATGCCGCGGATCTGATCGATCTTGTCGTAATCGATCTCCGGGAAAATGATCTGCTCCTTGACGCCCATGGCGTAGTTGCCACGGCCGTCGAAGCTGTCACCCGGGATACCGCGGGAAGTCACGGACGCGCGGCAACGCAATCGTCACCAGGCGATCCAGGAACTCGTACATGCGGTCGCGGCGGAGCGTGACCTTGCAGCCGATCGCCATGCCTTCGCGCAGCTTGAACTGGGCGATCGACTTGCGCGACTTGGTCACCACCGGCTTCTGACCGGTGATGGCGGCCATCTCGGCCACGGCGAGCTGGATCTTCTTGGAGTCGGCGACAGCCTCGCCGACACCCATGTTGACCACGATCTTCTCGATCCGCGGAACTTCCAGGTCGTTCTTGTAGCCGAATTCCGACTTCAGAGCGGCGCGGATCTTGGAATCGTAAACTTCTTTCAGACGTGCGGTCATGCCCGGGCCCTCACAGGTCAATGACTTCGCCGGACCGCTTGGCGACACGCACCTTGCGGCCATCCTCAAGGATCTTGAAACCGACGCGGGTCGGCTTGCCATCCTTGGGATCGACGTGAGCGAGGTTGGAGACGTTGATCGGCGCCTCCATCTCGATGATGCCACCCTGCGAGCGGGCGCTGGCACGCTGGTGCTTCTTCACCACGTTCACGCCCTGCACAACGGCACGGTTCTCCTTCGGGAAAACCTTCAACACCTCGCCGGTCTTGCCCTTGTCACGGCCGGTCAGGACAACGACCTTGTCCTTGGTCTTGATCTTGGCGGCCATTACAGCACCTCCGGCGCCAGCGAGATGATCTTCATGAACTTCTTGCCGCGAAGCTCACGAGTGACCGGCCCGAAAATACGGGTGCCGATCGGCTCGCCCTGCTTGTTGATCAGCACGGCGGCGTTGCGGTCGAAACGGATCGCCGACCCGTCCTCCCGACGCAGTTCCTTCGCGGTGCGGACGATGACGGCGCGATGCACGTCGCCCTTCTTGACGCGGCCCTTCGGAATGGCCTCCTTGACCGAGACGACGATGACGTCGCCCACGGTCGCGACCTTCCGCTTGGACCCGCCAAGCACCTTGATGCACTGCACCCGGCGCGCCCCGCTGTTATCGGCGACTTCCAGGTTGGTTTGCATCTGGATCATTGTTTACGACCTTTCGTTATCACGCGGCGCCGCTGTCGGCGGCGGACTCCGTCACGACCGTCCAACGCTTGGACTTCGAGATCGGGCGGCATTCGATGATCGAAACGGTATCGCCGACCTTGAACAGGTTGCCCTCGTCGTGGGCGGCGTACTTCTTCGACTGACGAATGAACTTCTTGTACACGGGGTGCATGACACGGCGCTCGACAAGAACCGTAACGGTCTTGTCGCACTTGTCGCTGACCACCGTGCCCTGCAGAACGCGGCGAGGCATGGATGATCCCCCTTACTTGCCGGCGTCGGCGGAGCGGGCACGCTCGCCGAGGATGGTCTTGATGCGGGCGATGTCGCGGCGCACCGTGTTCACCCGCGCAGTGTTCTCCAGCTGGCCGGAGGCCTTCTGGAAACGCAGGTTGAACTGTTCCTTCTTGAGCTGGATGAGCTGATCGTTCAGCTCATCGGCGCTCTTCGTACGAATGTCTACGGCCTTCATGCCGCGGTCTCCTCGACACCGCCCAGGCGGGTCACCAGCTTCACCTTGATCGGCAGCTTCGCGGCCGCCAGAGCGAAGGCGGTTTTTGCCACATCTGCCGGCACGCCGTCCAGTTCAAACAGGATGCGACCCGGCTTCACGCGAGCCGCCCAGTACTCCGGCGAACCCTTACCGGAACCCATGCGGACTTCGGCGGGCTTGGTGGAGACGGGGAGGTCCGGGAAAATGCGGATCCAGACGCGGCCCTGACGCTTCATCGCACGGGTGATCGCGCGGCGAGCCGCTTCGATCTGACGGGCGGTGATGCGCTCCGGCTCCAGGGCCTTCAGGCCGTAGGAACCGAAGTTCAGGGCGGTGCCGCCCTTGGCGTTGCCGTGGATGCGGCCCTTATGGGCCTTACGGAATTTCGTGCGCTTGGGAGAAAGCATCGCTCGGCCCCTTTACTCGCGTTCGGAGCGCTCGGAGCGCTCGCGACGGTCGCGGCGATCGTGACGATCGCGGCGCGGCTCGCCATCGGTCGACACCGGCTCGGAACCCATGCGCTTGTCCTGCGCCATCGGGTCGTGAGCCATGACCTCGCCCTTGAACACCCACACCTTGACACCGCAGGTGCCGTAGGTGGTCTTGGCGGTGCCCACACCATAATCGATGTCGGCGCGCAGGGTGTGCAGCGGAACGCGGCCCTCGCGGTACCACTCCATGCGGGCGATCTCCGCACCGCCGAGACGGCCCGAGCAGTTGATCCGGATGCCCTGGGCGCCCAGACGCATGGCGGACTGCACGGCGCGCTTCATGGCGCGACGAAATGCCACGCGGCGCTCCAGCTGGCTGGCGATGTTCTCGGCGATGAGGCGAGCGTCGATCTCCGGCTTGCGGATCTCGACGATGTTCAGGCTCACCTCGCTGCCGGTCATCTTCGACAGCTCTTGACGCAGCTTCTCGATGTCCGCGCCCTTCTTGCCGATCACCACGCCCGGACGAGCCGAGTGGATGGTGATGCGGGCCTTCTTGGCCGGACGTTCGATGACGACGCGCGAGCAACCGGCCTGCTGCAGGCGACCCTGCAGATAGCCACGCAGCTTCAGGTCCTGGTGCAGCAGGTTGGCGTAGTCGCGCTTGGCGAACCAACGGCTGTCCCAGGTCCGGTTGATGCCGAGGCGCAGCCCGATCGGATTGATTTTCTGACCCATTACTCGGCCCCCTCGGCAACGGCGGCGTCACGCTCGCGAACGATGATCGTCAGGTTGCTGAACAGCTTCTCGACCCGGGCGCCGCGACCGCGGGCACGGGCGTGGAAGCGCTTCATCACCAGAGCGCGACCGACCGTCGCCGACGACACGTACAGACGGTCGACGTCGAGCTGGTGGTTGTTCTCGGCGTTCGCGATCGCGGCCTGCAGGACCTTCTTCACCTCGCCGGCGATGCGGCGCTTGGAGAAGGTCAGCTCGGCCACGGCGCGGCTGGCATCCATGTTCCGGATCAGCTGGGCGACGAGGTTGAGCTTCCGCGGGCTGGTGCGGATCATCGGATTGCGGGCCAGAGCCTCGTTCTCCGCGATCCGGCTGGGATTGGCAGACTTGCCCATGGCTTACTTCCTCTTCGCCTTCTTGTCCGCCGCGTGGCCATAGAAGGTCCGCGTCGGAGCGAACTCGCCGAACTTGTGACCGATCATGTGCTCGGTAACCAGAACCGGCAGGAACTTGTGGCCGTTGTAGACGCCGAACGTCAGACCGACGAACTGCGGCAGGATGGTCGAACGACGCGACCAGATCTTGATGATCTCGTTGCGGCCCGAAGCCCGGCTCTTGTCCGCCTTCTTCAGCAGATAGCCGTCGACGAACGGGCCCTTCCAAACGGAGCGTGCCATCGTTCGACCTCCTTACTTCGAATGACGGCGGCGCAGGATCAGGCCATCCGTCTTCTTGTTGTGACGAGTCTTCTTGCCCTTGGTCGGCTTGCCCCACGGCGTGACCGGATGACGGCCGCCCGAGGTGCGACCCTCACCACCACCGTGCGGGTGGTCGATCGGGTTCATGGCGACGCCACGGACCGACGGACGCTTGCCCAGCCAGCGGTTGCGGCCGGCCTTGCCAAGGTTGGTGTTCATCTGGTCCGGGTTGGACACGGCACCGAGGGTGGCCATGCACTCGCCGCGAACCATGCGCAGCTCGCCGGACGGCAGCTTCAGCTGGGCATAGCCGCCGTCGCGGCCGACCAGCTGCAGGTAGGTGCCGGCGGAACGAGCCACCTGACCACCCTTGCCGGCCTTCAGCTCGACGTTGTGCACGATCGAACCGACGGGGATGTTCTTCAGCGGCATGGCGTTGCCGGGCTTCACGTCGACGCGCTCGCCCGAAATGACCGTGTCGCCGACCTTCAGGCGCTGCGGCGCCAGGATGTAGGACAGCGTCCCATCCTGGTACTTGATCAGCGCGATGAAGGCCGTGCGGTTCGGATCATACTCGAGCCGCTCGACGGTGGCCGGAACGTCGAACTTGCGACGCTTGAAGTCCACCAGACGATAGGTACGCTTATGACCGCCACCCATGCGGCGCGCAGTGATGCGGCCGGTGTTGTTGCGGCCACCAGACTTGGTCAGGCCCTCGGTGAGGGTCTTGACCGGCTTGCCCTTCCACAGCTCCGAGCGGTCAACGATGACCAGCTGGCGGAGCGACGGCGTAATCGGGCGGTATTGCTTCAGAGCCATCGGATCACACTCCCGCTCAGATGCCCGTGGTCACGTCGATCTTGTTACCCTCGGCGAGGGTGACGACGGCCTTCTTGAAGTCCGAGCGACGGCCGATGGTGCCGCGGAACCGCTTGGTCTTGCCCTTGGAAACCAGGGTGTTGACCGCGGTCACCTTGACGTTGAAGAGACCTTCAACGGCGGCCTTGATCTCCGGCTTGGAGGCCGTGAGCGGCACGCGGAACGTGACCTGATTGTGCTCCGACACCAACGTCGACTTCTCGGTGATGACGGGAGCGAGGATCAGGTCGTACATCCGCTCCTGGCTCACCGCAGGTTTCGACTGCTTGCTCATTTCAGGCGAGCCTCCAGTTGCTCGACCGCGTTGCGGGTCAGGACCAGCGTGTCGCGGCGGAGAATGTCGTAGACGTTGGCGCCCTGCTCCGGCAGCACGTCGATCAGCGGGATGTTGCGCGAAGCCTTGGCGAAGTTCTCGTCCAGGTTCGAGCCATCGATGATCAGCGCGGACGTCAGCCCGAGGGTGGCCAGACGGGCGGCCAGTTCCTTGGTCTTGTGCGTCTCGGCAGCGGCAGCCTCGAGAACGATCAGCTTGCCCTCGGCGGCCTTGGCCGACAGGGCAGTCTTGAGCGCCAGCTTGCGGACCTTCTTGGTCAGGTCGTGGGCGTGCGAACGCACCACCGGCCCGAAGATGGTCGCACCGCCGCGGAACTGCGGCGAACGGATGGAGCCCTGGCGAGCGCGACCGGTGCCCTTCTGCGAGTAGGGCTTCTTGGTCGTGCCGCTGATCTCGCTGATGCCCTTGGTCTTGTGGTTTCCGGAGCGACGCTTGGCCAGCTGCCAGTTCACCATGCGGGCCAGCAGGTCGGTGCGGGTCGGCAGGCCGAACACGGCGTCCGACAGCTCGATCTCGCCGACGGCTTCGTTGTTCAGGTTCTTGATCGTGGCCTTCATGGCGCTCACTCCTGCGTCTCGGCCGGGGCTTCCGCCGCCGGAGCAGACTTGATGCCGGCCGGGAAGGGCAGGCCTTCCGGAGCCTTCTTCTTGACGGCGTCACGGATGCGCAGCCAACCGCCCTCGGCGCCGGGGACGGCACCCTTGAGCATGATCAGACCACGGGCTTCGTCGACGGCGACGACCTGAAGGTTCAGGACCGTAACCTTCTCGTCACCGAGGTGACCGGCCATCTTCTTGTTCTTGAAGACCTTGCCGGGGTCCTGACGGTTACCCGTCGAACCGTGCGAGCGGTGCGACACCGACACGCCGTGCGTGGCGCGCAGACCACCGAAGTTCCAGCGCTTCATCGCACCGGCAAAGCCCTTGCCGATAGAAGTGCCGGTGACGTCGACGTACTGGCCGGCGACGAAGTGGGTGACCGACAGCTCGGCACCGACCTCGATCAGGGCATCGGCATCGACGCGGAACTCGACCAGCTTGCGCTTCGGTTCCACACGCGCCTTGGCGAAATGCCCACGCTCAGGCTTGTTGACGTTCTTGACCTTGATGGCGCCCGCGCCGAGCTGGACGGCGGTGTAGCCATCCTTTTCCTCGGTGCGAACGGCGACGACCTGGCAGCTGTCGACTTTCAGCACAGTGACCGGAACATGCTGGCCGTCGTCCGTAAAGACGCGGGTCATGCCGACCTTCTGCGCGATCAAACCGGATCGCATTGTTCTTTATCTCCTGACCAGGGACGTCCGTGAGTGGAGAGGTCCCTTACCAACCAAAATCAGAGCTTGATCTCGACGTCGACGCCGGCGGCGAGGTCGAGCTTCATCAGCGCATCCACGGTCTGCGGCGTCGGATCGACGATGTCGAGCAGGCGCTTGTGGGTGCGGATCTCGAACTGCTCACGCGACTTCTTGTCGATGTGCGGCGAGCGGTTCACGGTGAACTTTTCGATGTGCGTCGGCAGGGGGATCGGGCCCCGCACGCGCGCGCCGGTCCGCTTGGCGGTGTTGACGATCTCGCTGGTCGACTGGTCGAGCACGCGATGATCGAACGCCTTCAGACGGATGCGGATGTTCTGGCTGTCCATGTCCAAACGTCCCTTGCACCTTCTAGCGATGACGCGGACGCGTCACCGGAACTCCACGAGCTGCTTTGGGGCTTCGCCGACAGCGCAAGGCCGCACGCCGAACCACCGAAGCGGGGCCGACGGGCGACACAGTGACCGATGCGACGGGCCGATACGAAAAGGAACATCCCCCGCGCACCGGGCGCGAAGGGGATGTTCCGTTCAGCAGACGGCGCGCCCCCCGTGGAGGCGCGCCTGTGCCGTTCGTCTCGGGCTGCGTCTAGGCCGAAGCTGCCTACCACCAACCCAAAATCCAGAGGGCGTAATCTCTAGGCGTTCCGCGCCCGCGTGTCAATCCTGAATCGTCCCCCGGATCGGAGGAAGCTGGATCGACAGGCAGACGGTCCCGAACACCGACGCCCGATGGCTAGAACCGGGCGGGTCGCCCTTCCTGCTTGCGCGGGTAAGACGACCCGTCTCTTACAACCGGCGGCGGGATCGCTCCCGCTGCCCTACCCTTCCCTCTCCGGCAACCACCTTGCAGCGGATGCCGGAAGGGTCATCACTCGACGATCTTGGCAACGACGCCGGCGCCGACGGTGCGGCCGCCTTCGCGGATAGCGAAGCGCAGGCCTTCGTCCATGGCGATCGGGGCGATCAGCGCCACTTCCATTGCGACGTTGTCGCCCGGCATCACCATCTCGACGCCTTCCGGCAGCGAGACCATGCCGGTCACGTCCGTCGTGCGGAAGTAGAACTGCGGACGGTAGTTGGTGAAGAACGGGGTGTGGCGACCGCCCTCTTCCTTCGTCAGGATGTAGGCTTCGGCCTTGAACTTGGTGTGCGGGGTGATCGAACCCGGCTTGGCCAGAACCTGGCCGCGCTCGACGTCCTCGCGCTTGGTGCCGCGCAGCAGCGCGCCGATGTTGTCGCCGGCCTCACCCGAGTCGAGCAGCTTGCGGAACATCTCGACACCGGTCACCGTCGTCTTCACCGTCGCCTTCAGGCCGACGATCTCGACTTCGTCACCAACCTTTACGATGCCGCGCTCGACACGGCCGGTCACCACGGTGCCGCGGCCCGAGATCGAGAACACGTCTTCGATCGGCATCAGGAACGGACGGTCCTTCGGACGCTCCGGCTGCGGGATGTACTCGTCGACCGTCTTCATCAGCGCCAGAACGGCGTCGCGGCCGATCTCCGGCTGACGGTCTTCCAGGGCGCACAGAGCCGAGCCCTTGGTGATCGGAATGTCGTCGCCCGGGAACTGGTAGGAGGACAGAAGCTCGCGAACTTCCAGCTCGACCAGCTCCAGCAGCTCCGGATCGTCGACCATGTCGACCTTGTTCATGAACACCACCAGCGCCGGAACGCCGACCTGGCGCGCCAGCAGGATGTGCTCGCGGGTCTGCGGCATCGGGCCGTCGGCGGCCGACACGACCAGGATCGCGCCGTCCATCTGGGCGGCGCCCGTGATCATGTTCTTCACGTAGTCGGCGTGGCCCGGGCAGTCGACGTGCGCGTAGTGGCGGTTGGTCGTCTCGTACTCGACGTGCGCCGTCGAGATCGTGATGCCGCGCGCCTTCTCTTCCGGCGCCTTGTCGATCTGGTCGTAAGCGGTGAAGGTGGCGCCGCCGGACTCCGCCAGCACCTTCGTGATCGCCGCCGTCAGCGACGTCTTGCCGTGGTCGACGTGGCCGATCGTGCCAACGTTGCAGTGCGGCTTGTTCCGCTCGAACTTTGCCTTGGCCATGGGTTGGTCTCTCCGTTTCTCAATCGTTCCAGCGGTCTTCAGGCCACCTTGGCGCGGACGCCGTCCGCGATGGCCTGTGGCACCGGCTCATAATGGTCGAACTGCATGCTGTACTGCGCGCGGCCCTGACTCATGGAGCGCAGGGAGTTCACATAGCCGAACATGGCCGCCAAGGGAACCAGTCCCGTGACGATTCGCGCGTTGCCGCGCTGATCCATGCCGGTGATCTGTCCACGGCGACCGTTCAGGTCACCGATGACGTCGCCCATATAGTCGTCCGGCGTGATGATTTCGACCCGCATCAGCGGTTCCAACAGAACCGGAGCGGCTTTTGTCATCGCCTCGCGGAAGGCAGTCCGCGCCGCCAGCTCGAAGGCCAGCGGGGAGGAATCCACATCGTGGGCTTCACCGCCGACAAGGGTCACCTTGACGTCGACGACCGGATACCCGGCGACCACGCCACTGTCCTTGGTGGCTTCCAGTCCGCGCTGCACACCGGCGACGAAATCGCGCGGCAGGGCAGCCGCACGGTTCTCGAACACGAAGCCTGCGCCGCGGTCCAGCGCCTCCACCTTCAGCGTCACCCGCGCGAACTGCGCACGGTCTCCGGTCTGACGGGCGTGGGTGTGGTCAACCTCAGCCGTACGCAGCACCGTCTCACGATAAGCCACCTTCGGCGCGCCGACGGAGGCGTCGACGCGGAATTCGCGCTTCATCCGGTCAACGACGATGTCGAGGTGCAGTTCGCCCATGCCGCGGATGACGGTCTGCCCGCTCTCGCGATCGACGGACACGCGCATCGACGGGTCTTCGTGGCCCAGCCGGTTCAGCGCCGCCGCCATCTTCTCCTGGTCGGCCTCGGTCCGCGGCTCGACCACGATTTCGATCACCGGCTCGGGGACGTCCAAGCGTTCCAACACGATCGGCTTGGCAGGATCGCACAGCGTGTCCCCGGTCGCCGTGTGTTCCAATCCGGCGAAGGCTACGATGTCGCCGGTATGGGCGCGCTCGATGTCCTCGCGGCTGTTGGCGTGCATCAGCAGCATGCGGCCGATCTTCTCGCGCTCACCCTTGACCGGGTTGAGCATCCAATCGCCGACGGTGGCTGTGCCGGAATAGATGCGGCAGAAGGTGAGCGTCCCGACATAAGGGTCGTTCATCACCTTGAAGGCCAGACCGGAGAAGGGAGCACTATCGTTGGCCGGACGCTCTTCGTCGCGCTCACCGCCGACGGCATGGCCCTTGACCGCACCAATGTCGTTCGGGGCGGGCAGGTAATCGACCACGGCGTCGAGCATCGGCTGGATGCCCTTGTTGCGGAAGGCTGAACCGCAGAGCACCGGCACCACGGCGCCGGCAATCGTGCCCTTGCGGATCAGCGCGCGCAGGGCGTCGGGCGCAGGCTCCTCGCCACGCTCCAGATAGGCGGCCATCGCCGCCTCGTCGAGGTCGAGCACAGCCTCCAGCAGCGCCTGACGGGCGCTTGCGGCAGCTTGGGCAAGATCCTCGGAATATCGGTGTGTTCGAACTCGGCGCCGAGCGTCTCGGCCTTCCAGATCGTGGCGCGCATGGCGACCAGATCGACGATGCCGGAAAAAGCTGGCTTCGACACCGATGGGCAACTGCAGGACCAGCGGCCTGACGCCAAGCCGGTCGGCCATCATGGCGACGCAATTGGAAAAATCCGCGCCGACACGGTCCATCTTGTTGACGAAGGCCATGCGCGGCACGCCGTACTTGTCGGCCTGCCGCCACACGGTTTCCGTCTGGGGCTCGACCCCCGCAACCGCATCGAAGATGGCGACGGCGCCATCCAGAACACGCAACGACCGCTCGACCTCGATGGTGAAATCCACGTGGCCGGGCGTATCGATGATGTTGATGCGGTGATCGCGCCAGACACAGGTCGTGGCCGCCGAAGTGATGGTGATGCCCCGCTCCTGCTCCTGCTCCATCCAGTCCATGACGGCGGTGCCGTCATTGACTTCACCCATCCGATAGGACTTGCCGGTGTAGAACAGGATGCGCTCGGTCGTCGTCGTCTTGCCGGCATCGATGTGAGCCATGATGCCGATGTTGCGGTAACGGTCGAGGGCGTGCGAACGGGGCATGCAAAATCACCAGGACAGGCGTGAACCTTACCAGCGGTAGTGCGAGAACGCCTTGTTGGCTTCCGCCATGCGATGCGTGTCTTCGCGCTTCTTCACGGCGGTGCCGCGCTGGCTGGCTGCGTCGAGCAGCTCACCCGACAGACGCTCGGTCATGGTGTTTTCCGAGCGGGCGCGGGCGGCGCTGATCAGCCAACGAATGGCCAGTGCCTGGGCGCGGTCCGAACGGACCTCGACCGGAACCTGATAGGTCGCACCGCCGACGCGGCGGCTGCGCACTTCCAGGTGCGGCTTGACGTTGGCGAGCGCATCGTGGAAGACCTGAACGGGATCGTTCTTGTCTTGACCTCGATGCGGCCGAGCGCGCCGTAGACGATGCTTTCAGCCGACGACTTCTTGCCGTCAAACATCAGGCAGTTCATGAACTTGGTCAGAACGCGGTCGCCGTACTTGGCGTCCGGCAGGACTTCACGCTTCTCGGCGCGATGACGACGGGACATCGTGAGTTCTCCTTACTTCGGACGCTTCGCGCCGTACTTCGACCGGCGCTGCTTACGATCCTTGACGCCCTGGGTATCCAGCGTGCCGCGAATGATGTGATAGCGAACGCCGGGAAGATCCTTCACACGACCGCCGCGGATCATGACCACCGAGTGTTCCTGGAGGTTGTGACCCTCACCAGGGATGTAGCTCGTCACCTCGAAGCCGTTCGTCAGGCGAACGCGGGCGACCTTACGGAGCGCCGAGTTCGGCTTCTTCGGGGTGGTGGTGTAGACGCGAGTGCAGACGCCACGCTTCTGCGGGCAGGCCTCCATCGCGGGAACCTTGTTGCGCGCGGCCAACGGCTCGCGCGGCTTACGGATCAACTGGTTGATCGTCGGCATATCTGCCCTTCATCCCTTCAAGATCACTCGGCCGGACGAGCCGGACGAAGCAAAAGCCCGCCTGCGAAACGTTGCCGTTCCGAGCGGGCTGAATGAGCGAAAGCCGACCGGAGGACTCCGATCGGCGGGATCGGTGGATTCAAGCGGACGCACGGAGAGCCCCGGCTTCCTTTGAAGTTCGCGGACTTTAGGGAAAGGTTCGAAGAGAGTCAAGCGGGGTATTCCACTGCCGTGCGACACCACCGCCCGCGCGTATCACGCTCGATCAGGCGGAGGCAATTGTGGCTGCGCTGGAGGCGCATCCAGGCATGCAAGTCGCGCTTCCTCCTCGATTTCTGAAATTTGGCGCCTTAGGCGCTCAACCAGCCGTACCGCGGGTTCCAGATTTTAAACCCCTCGCCAACGTAGGCAGTTAGCGAAAGCCAAATTCGACCGACCCTTTCCGGTCGCGCTATATCTCGCTCAACCTCCTCAGCAAACGCGCTCAACCTCTTCTTGATGTCTTCCTTGCGCATCACATTAATATCGGCCTGATCGATGACGGTCCGGATAGAGGCAATCATTTCCCTAATTTTTTCTTTATACCCTTTAGGCAGAATCACTTCGACGTCTGCCCCCCTTTTTTCTGCTGCCAAACGCGCTTTTTGCCGAGCCATGACGCGGGCAATAGCCATCTTGGCGTCTTGAAGGAATTTGTCCTTTGAACTGGGCAAATTTTCTTTTGGAGGATCTACTCGTATGATGTCGGCATGCTCATCGAGATAGCCCTCGAGGTAGCTGGCGGCGAGACCGACGCTCGATGGCGTGGCGTTCGTTAGATACTTGCGCTCCAACAGAGCATACAAATCGACCAACCCCTGGACTGGCTCTTCAGAGATCAGACGCCATTCGGCGTCGGACAGATGAGCTTCACTGGCCATGTCGCACCCTCCACGCGTGCATTTCCCTGGCCGCTTTAGCAATTTTGTGCATTTTCGTAAAGAAAAAGGGCGCGTCCCTTGTGGAACGCGCCCTCCATTTTGCGTGGCCTTATGGATCAGGCCGCGGAGCTTTCCTCGCCCGGGGTCGGCAGGGCCGGAGTTTCCTCCGGAGCGCCGGCCTCCAGGGCCGCTTCGCGGTCACGCTCGGCGGCGATCAGCTTCAGGCGGTTCACCACGGAGCCCGTGCCGGCCGGGATCAGACGGCCGACGATGACGTTCTCCTTCAGGCCTTCCAGGTTGTCGACCTTGCCGCCGACGGCCGCTTCCGTGAGGACGCGGGTGGTTTCCTGGAACGATGCGGCCGAGATGAAGGACCGCGTCTGCAGGCTGGCCTTGGTGATGCCCTGGAGAACCGGGTGGCCGTGGGCCGGCTGAAGGCCCTCGGCGACCGTCTTCTCGTTCTCCTCGTCGAACTCCTGACGGTCGACCTGCTCGCCCACCAGGAAGGTGGTCTCGCCGGCGTCGGTGATCTCGACCTTCTGCAGCATCTGGCGAACGATCACCTCGATGTGCTTGTCGTTGATCTTCACGCCCTGCAGTCGATAGACGTCCTGGATCTCGTTGATCAGGTAGTCGGCCAAGGCCTCCACACCCATCACAGCCAGGATGTCGTGCGGCACCGGGTTGCCGTCCATCAGCAGATCGCCGCGTTCGACATAGTCACCCTCCTGCACGGAGATGTGCTTGCCCTTCGGGATCAGATACTCCTTCTCGTCGCCGGACTCGTCGTTGCGAACGACGATGCGGCGCTTGGTCTTGTAGTCCTTACCGAATTCGACACGGCCGCTCATTTCCGAGATGATGGCGAAGTCCTTCGGACGACGCGCCTCGAAAAGCTCGGCCACGCGCGGCAGACCGCCGGTGATGTCGCGGGTCTTGGACGACTCGCGCGGGATACGCGCCAGCACGTCGCCAGCCCGGACCTCGGCACCGTTCTCCACCGACAGGATGGCGTCCACCGACATGAAGTAGCGGGCTTCCAAACCGTTCGGCAGAGTGATCAGGTCGCCCCGCTCATCCACCAGCGCGATGCGCGGCTTCAGGTCGGCACCGCGCGGCTGCTGGCGCCAGTCGACCACCACCTTGGAGCTGATGCCCGTCGCCTCGTCCATCACCTCGCGCATGGAGATGCCTTCCACGAGGTCGATGTAGCGGGCGGTACCGGCACGCTCGGTGATGATCGGCAGGGTGTAGGGGTCCCACTCGGCCAGCTTGGCGCCGCGTTCGACCTTGACACCCTCGTCCGCCAGCAGCTTGGCACCGTACGGTACGCGGTGACGCGCCCGCTCGCGGCCCTGATCGTCGAGCAGGATCACTTCGGTGCTGCGGCCCATGACGACCGGGATGCCGGACGAGTTCATGACGATGTTGCGGTTGTTGATCCGCACCACGCCATCGAACGCCGCCTCGATCTGGCTCTGCTCGGCACCGCGCTGCGCCGCACCACCGATGTGGAAGGTACGCATCGTCAGCTGGGTGCCCGGCTCGCCGATCGACTGCGCCGCGATGACGCCGACCGCCTCGCCGGTGTTGACCAGCGTGCCGCGGGCCAGATCACGGCCGTAGCACTTGGCGCAGACACCGTCGCGGGTTTCGCAGGTCAGGACCGAGCGGAATCTTGACCGAGTCGATGCCCGACCGCTCGATGCGGTCGACCGTCGGCTCGTCGATCAGGCCGCCGTCTTCGACCAGCAGCTCGCCGTTCAGCGGATCGATCACATCGCCGACCACGGTGCGGCCGAGGATGCGGTCGCCCAGCGGGCTGATCACTTCGCCGCCGTCGATCACCGCCTTGACGGTGATGCCGCGCTCGGTGCCGCAATCATGCTCGACGATGATGGCGTCCTGGGCAACGTCGACCAGGCGGCGGGTCAGGTAACCGGAGTTCGCCGTCTTCAGGGCGGTGTCGGCCAGACCCTTGCGTGCGCCGTGGGTGGAGTTGAAGTACTCCAGCACGGTCAGGCCTTCCTTGAAGTTCGAGATGATCGGCGTCTCGATGATCTCGCCCGACGGCTTGGCCATCAGGCCGCGCATGCCGGCCAGCTGACGGATCTGCGCGGCGGAACGCGCGCGCCGGAGTGGGCCATCATGTACACCGAGTTGACCGGCTTGCCGGCTTCGGTGGTCGAGATCGCCTTCATCATCTCGGAAGCGACCTTTTCGGTGCACTCCGACCAGACGTCGACGACCTTGTTGTACTTCTCGCCCTGGGTGATCAGGCCGTCGAGATACTGCTGCTCGAACTCCTTCACCCGCCTCCTTCGACTCGTTGACCAGCTTCTCCTTGGCGACGGGGATGACCATGTCGTCCTTGCCGAAGGAGATGCCGGCGCGGCAGGCGTGGCCGAAGCCGAGCTTCATCAGGCGATCGGCGAAGATCACCGTCTCCTTCTGGCCGCAGTGGCGATAAACGGCGTCGATGACGTTGCCGACGTCCTTCTTGGTCAGGACGCGGTTGATCAGCGAGAAGGGCACCTTCGGGTGACGCGGCAGCAGCTCCGACAGCAGCATGCGGCCCGGCGTCGTCTCGACGATGCTGATCAGCTCGTTGCCTTCGTCGTCCACACCGACGTAGCGCGCCTTGATCTTCGCATGGATCGACAGGACCTTGGCGTTCAGCGCCTGCTCGATCTCCGAGACGTTGGCGAACACCATGCCCTCGCCCTTTTCGCTCGGGCGATCCATGGAGATGTAGTAGATGCCCAGCACGATGTCTTGGCTCGGCACGATGATCGGCTTGCCGTTGGCGGGCGACAGGATGTTGTTGGTCGACATCATCAGACGCGCGCTTCCAGCTGGGCCTCAAGGCTCAGCGGAACGTGCACGGCCATCTGGTCACCGTCGAAGTCGGCGTTGAAGGCGGTGCAGACCAGCGGGTGCAGCTGGATCGCCTTGCCTTCGATCAGCGTCGGCTCGAACGCCTGGATGCCGAGACGGTGCAGCGTCGGCGCACGGTTCAGCATCACCGGATGCTCGCGGATGACCTCTTCCAGGATGTCCCACACCTCGGGACGCTCTTTCTCCACCATCCGTTTGGCGGCCTTGATGGTGGAGGCGAGACCGTACAGCTCCAGCTTGGCGTAGATGAAGGGCTTGAACAGCTCCAGCGCCATCTTCTTCGGCAGGCCCGCACTGGTGCAGCTTCAGCTCGGGACCGACCACGATGACCGAACGGCCCGAGTAGTCGACGCGCTTGCCGAGCAGGTTCTGACGGAAGCGGCCCTGCTTGCCCTTCAGCATGTCCGACAGCGACTTCAGCGGACGCTTGTTGGCGCCGGTGATGACGCGGCCGCGGCGGCCGTTGTCGAACAGAGCGTCGACGGCCTCCTGCAGCATACGCTTCTCGTTGCGGACGATGATGTCCGGCGCCTTCAGTTCGATCAGCCGCTTCAGACGGTTGTTGCGGTTGATGACCCGGCGGTACAGGTCGTTCAGGTCGGACGTGGCGAAGCGGCCGCCGTCCAGCGGCACGAGCGGACGCAGTTCGGGCGGGATCACCGGAATGACTTCCAGGATCATCCACTCCGGACGCGACTGCGAGGCCAGGAAGGCGTCGATCAGCTTCAGGCGCTTCACCAGCTTCTTGCGCTTGGCTTCGGAGTTGGTGTCGCGCAGATCCTCACGGCAGCGCTTCTTCTCCTCGTCGAGGTCGAGCGCGGACAGCATGATGCGCAGCGCTTCCGCACCGATCGAGGCTGTGAAGGCGTCCTCGCCGTACTCGTCCTGGGCGTTCAGGAACTCTTCCTCGTTCAGCAGCGAATGCAGCTTCAGCGGGGTGAGGCCCGGCTCGATGACGACGTAGTTCTCGAAATAGAGGATGCGCTCCAGATCCTTGAGCGTCATGTCGAGCAGCAGACCGATGCGGCTCGGCAGCGACTTCAGGAACCAGATGTGCGCGACGGGGGACGCCAGCTCGATGTGGCCCATGCGCTCGCGCCGGACCTTCGACAGCGTGACCTCGACGCCGCACTTCTCGCAGATGATGCCGCGATACTTCATGCGCTTGTACTTGCCGCACAAGCACTCGTAATCCTTGATCGGGCCGAAGATGCGGGCGCAGAACAGGCCGTCGCGCTCCGGCTTGAAGGTGCGATAGTTGATGGTTTCCGGCTTCTTGATCTCGCCGTAGGACCAGGACCGGATCCGCTCGGGGCTCGCGATCTGGATGCGGATCTGATCGAAGCTCTGCGGCCCCTGGACCTGGCCGAAAATGTTCATCAACTCATTCATGACCGTCTCCCGCTGGCATCGCCGCGTTGTCGGTTAAGGGCAGTGCATGACCCCGGAGCGGCGCATCGGCACCGCACCGGGGTTTGGTCACGTCAAATCGGCTCAGTAGGACCGCTGGTTCAGTTCGACGTTCAGGCCGAGCGAGCGCAGCTCCTTGACCAGCACGTTGAACGACTCCGGAATGCCGGCCTCGAAGTTGTCGTCACCGCGGACGATGGCCTCGTAGACCTTGGTGCGGCCGGACACGTCGTCCGACTTCACCGTCAGCATTTCCTGCAGCGTGTAGGCGGCGCCGTAGGCTTCCAGCGCCCAGACCTCCATCTCACCGAAGCGCTGACCGCCGAACTGGGCCTTGCCGCCCAGCGGCTGCTGCGTGACCAGCGAGTAGGGACCGATCGACCGGGCGTGGATCTTGTCGTCCACCAGGTGGTGCAGCTTCAGCATGTAGATGTAGCCGACGGTGACCTTGCGGTCGAAGGTCTCGCCGGTGCGGCCGTCCACCAGCGTCGACTGGCCCGACCGGTCGAAACCGGCGCGTTCCAGATGGACGCAGATGTCCTCCTCGCGGGCGCCGTCGAAGACCGGCGTCGCGAAGGGCACGCCCTTGCGCAGGTTGCCGCCCAACTCCAGCAGTTCGCCGTCGGTCATGTCGGCGATGTCCTCGTTGTAGGTCACCTCGCCATACGCCGACTTCAGCGTGCTGCGCAGGGCCTCCAGCTGGGGAGCGCCTTCCGCCTTCTGGCGGATCGCCAGACGGTACTGGTCGACCGCCCGGCCGATCTGCTTGCCGAGACCCGAGGCCGCCCAGCCGAGGTGGGTTTCCAGGATCTGACCGACGTTCATGCGCGACGGCACGCCCAGCGGGTTCAGCACCAGATCGACGGGGGTGCCGTCCTCCAGATAGGGCATGTCTTCCTGCGGGATGATGCGCGAGACGACACCCTTGTTGCCGTGACGACCGGCCATCTTGTCGCCCGGCTGCAGCTTGCGCTTCACCGCGACGAAGACCTTGACCATCTTCATGACGCCCGGCGGCAGCTCGTCACCGCGCTGCAGCTTGTCGACCTTGTTCTCGAAGCGATCCTGCAGGGCCTTGATCGAGTCGTCGAACACCTTGGCCAGGTTCTCGACG
Organism: Azospirillum sp. INR13; assembly: GCF_015390205.1. Classification (NCBI taxonomy): domain Bacteria; kingdom Pseudomonadati; phylum Pseudomonadota; class Alphaproteobacteria; order Rhodospirillales; family Azospirillaceae; genus Azospirillum; species Azospirillum sp. INR13. Next base: position 33,551 of record NZ_VUOI01000019.1, on the reverse strand, counting down.
GTCTCCATCACCTGCTCGTCGGCGATGGCGATCTGGCGCCACAGGCCCTTCGACAGGCCGGCCAGCACCTCGTCGGTCAGGACGGTGCCACCCTTCATGCCCTTCGGACCCGACTGGGCGGTCTGGCCGATCAGCACTTCCTTCAGGCGGGTGTAGAAGCTGCGCTCAAGGATGCCGCGCTCGTCGTCGCGGTCCTTGGCCAGCTTCTCGATCTCGGCGCGTTCGATGGCCAGAGCGCGCTCGTCCTTGTCGACGCCGCGGCGGCTGAACACGCGGACTTCGACGATGGTGCCGACGACGCCCGGCGGCAGGCGCAGCGAGGTGTCGCGGACGTCGGAAGCCTTTTCGCCGAAGATGGCGCGCAGCAGCTTCTCTTCCGGCGTCATCGGGCTTTCGCCCTTCGGCGTCACCTTGCCGACCAGGATGTCGCCCGGACGGACTTCGGCGCCGATGTAGACGATGCCGGCTTCGTCGAGGTTCTTCAGAGCCTCCTCACCCACGTTCGGAATGTCGCGGGTGATTTCCTCCTGGCCCAGTTTGGTGTCGCGGGCCATGACCTCGAATTCCTCGATGTGGATCGAGGTGAAGACGTCGTCCTTGACGATGCGCTCGTTGATGAGGATCGAGTCCTCGAAGTTGTAGCCGTTCCACGGCATGAACGCGACGAGCACGTTCCGGCCGAGCGCCAGCTCGCCGAGATCGGTCGACGGGCCGTCAGCCACGATGTCGCCGGCGTTCACCCGGTCACCCACCTTCACCAGCGGGCGCTGGGTGATGCAGGTGTTCTGGTTGGAACGCTGGAACTTCAGCAGGTTGTAGATGTCGACGCCCGGCGCCGTGCTGTCCGAGCTGTCGGTGGCGCGGACGACGATGCGGGTGGCGTCGACCTGGTCGACGATGCCGGAGCGCTTGGCGACGATGGTCACGCCGCTGTCGCGGGCGACGGTCGCCTCCATGCCCGTGCCGACCAGCGGCGCGTCGGCCTTCACCAGCGGAACCGCCTGACGCTGCATGTTCGAGCCCATCAGCGCGCGGTTGGCGTCGTCGTTCTCCAGGAACGGGATCAGCGCCGCGGCGACGGACACCAGCTGCTTCGGCGACACGTCGATCAGGTCGATCGCTTCCGGCCGGAACATCAGGTATTCACCGCCCTGGCGGCAGGACACCAGATCGGCGGCGAAGCTGTTGTCGGGGTTCAGCTCGGCGTTCGCCTGGGCGACGACGTAGCGGCCCTCCTCCATCGCCGACAGATAGACCACCTCGTTGGTGACCTTGCCGTCGATGACCTTGCGGTAGGGGCTCTCGATGAAGCCGTACTGGTTCACGCGGGCATAGGTCGCCAGCGAGTTGATCAGACCGATGTTCGGACCTTCCGGCGTCTCAATCGGGCAGATGCGGCCGTAGTGCGTCGGGTGCACGTCGCGCACCTCGAAGCCGGCCCGCTCGCGGGTCAGACCGCCCGGGCCGAGTGCCGAGAGACGACGCTTGTGCGTGATCTCGGACAGCGGGTTGGTCTGGTCCATGAACTGCGACAGCTGCGACGAGCCGAAGAACTCGCGCACGGCGGCGGCGGCCGGCTTGGCGTTGATCAGGTCGTGCGGCATCACCGTGTCGATCTCGACCGAGCTCATGCGCTCGCGGATCGCACGCTCCATGCGCAGCAGGCCGACGCGGTACTGGTTCTCCATCAGTTCGCCGACCGAGCGGACGCGGCGGTTGCCGAGATGGTCGATGTCGTCGATCTCGCCGCGGCCGTCCTTCAGGTTCACCAGAACCTTCAGGATCTCCAGGATGTCCTCCTTGCGGAGAACGCGCATCTGGTCGTCGGTCTGGAAGTTCAGGCGCGCGTTCATCTTGACGCGGCCGACGGCCGACAGGTCGTAGCGCTCGCTGTCGAAGAACAGGCCCGAGAACAGCGCCTCGGCCGATTCCAGGGTCGGCGGCTCGCCCGGACGCATGACGCGGTAGATGTCGATCAGCGCGTCTTCGCGGCTGGCGTTGCGGTCCGCATTCATCGTGTTGCGGATGTAGGCGCCGACGTTCAGATGGTCGATCGCCAGCACCGGCAGTTCGTCGACGCCGGTCTTCTCCAGCTTCTCCAGGTCGCTCGCCGACAGCTCGTCACCGGCTTCGAACAGGACTTCGCCCGTGCGCTCGTTGATGATGTCCACGGCGAGATAGCGGCCGGTCAGCTCTTCGGTGGAGACCTGCTGCTCGGCGAGGCCGGCCTCGACCAGCTTCTTGATGACGCGCGGGGTCATCTTGGTGCCGGCCTCGGCCACGATGGCGCCGGTGGCGGCATCGACGAGGTCGGACGCCAGCTTGACGCCCTTCATGCGCTCGGCGCTGAACGGGGTCTTCCAACCGCCGGCGGAGCGGCTGTAGGTGATGGTGTCGTAGAAGTAGTTGAGGATCTCTTCCTTGGCCATGCCCTGCGCCTCGTAGGGCAGCAGGTCCTTGCGGTTCGCCTTGCGCTCGGCGCGCAGAGCCTCGGTCTCCGCGCCGTCCAGGGCGAACAGCAGCGTGGTGGCCGGCAGCTTGCGGCGGCGGTCGATGCGCACATAGACGAGATCCTTGGCGTCGAACTCGAAGTCGAGCCAGGAACCGCGATAGGGGATGACGCGCGCGGCGAACAGATACTTGCCCGACGCGTGGGTCTTGCCCTTGTCATGGTCGAAGAAGACGCCCGGGCTGCGGTGCATCTGGGAGACGATGACGCGCTCGGTGCCGTTGATGATGAAGGTGCCGTTGGCCGTCATCAGGGGCATGTCGCCCATGTAGACGTCCTGCTCCTTGATGTCGCGGATGGACCGGAGGCCGGTATCTTCCTCGACGTCGAACACGGACAGGCGCAGGGTGACCTTCAGCGGGGCGGCGAAGGTCATGCCGCGCTGCTGGCACTCCTCGACGTCGTACTTCGGCTGCTCAAGCTCGTACTTGACGAAATCCAGCACCGCGCGGTCGGAGAAGTCCTTGATCGGGAAGACCGACTTGAAGACTTCCTGCAGGCCCAGGTTCGCCCGCTTTTCCGGGGCGACGTCCATTTGCAGGAAGTGATCGTAGGAGCTGCGCTGCACCTCGATGAGGTTGGGCATCTGGGTGACTTCCGGGATGCGCCCGAAGCTCTTCCGAACACGTTTACGACCCGTAAAGGATTTGGCCATGGATGTCCCCAAACGTCTGTACGTGATGCGCGTTATACCGACCGTTCAACCGACCGTGGGATCAAGCCGACTGGTGTCGACCGGTCCCAAGGGCGCCCGCGCGGGCCATCCCCATGATGGGGACGGAAAGAGCCGGGCCGGGCGAGCCCGGTCCGGCGGAAGGCAGAAAACGCCGTGCAGCGGCCGGTCCCCTGGGGGACCGGCCGCCGTCCGGCGTGGAACTGTATGATCCGTAACGCAACAAGGTCTTACTTAATATCGACCTTGGCGCCGGCTTCTTCAAGCTGCTTCTTGATCTTGGCGGCCTCGTCCTTCGTGGCGCCTTCCTTGACCGGCTTCGGAGCGCCCTCGACCAGGTCCTTGGCTTCCTTCAGGCCCAGGCCGGTGATCGCACGGACTTCCTTAATCACGTTGATCTTCTTGTCGCCGGCATCGGCGAGGATCACCGTGAACTCGGTCTGCTCTTCAACCGGAGCGGCAGCGGCAGCGGCCGGGCCGGCGGCGGCGACGGCCACCGGAGCGGCGGCGGAGACGCCCCACTTCTCTTCGAGGAGCTTCGACAGCTCGGCGGCTTCCAGGACGGTCAGGGCCGACAGATCGTCGACGAGCTTCTGCAGATCAGCCATGTTACTACTCCAAACGACTTGAGTTCTGGGGATGGAAAAAACGAGTGACTAGGCCTGGTTAGGCCGCCGCCTCGTCGTCCTTCTTCGCGTAGGCAGCAAGCACGCGGGCGACCTGGCCGCCCGGAGCCTGGAGAACACCGGCGATACGGGTCGCCGGGGTCTGAATCATGCCCACGAGGCGGCCACGCAGTTCGTCCAGCGACGGGAGCGAGGCGAGGGCCTTGACCCCCTCCGCGTCCAGAATCTGGGTGCCGAGGCTGGCGCCGACGATCTTGAGCTTCTCGTTGGTCTTCGCGTAATCGGCCACCACCTTGGCGGCCGCAACGGGATCCTTCGAGAAGGCGATCGCCGTCGGTCCCTTGAAGAGACCGTCCAGACCTTCGAACTGCGTCCCCTGAAGGGAACGACGGGCGAGCCGGTTCTTCGTCACTTTGAAGCTGGCGCCAGCAGCCCGAACCTTCGCACGCAGGTCGGTGACTTCCTTCACCGTCAGGCCCAGATGGTGGGTGACCACCACCAGGCCCGTGTCCTGGAGCTTCGATTGCAGAGCCGCGATCGTCGCTTCTTTTTGTGTACGATCCACGGATCGCCTCCTTGCACAGAGGTGTACATGAACCCCCTGCCCTCGCGGGCCGGAGGTCCGGCGAACCTGTCCCAGAAGTTCAAGCCGTTCCTGATCCGGTGGCCCGCCTTGACGGGATCCGGAATGGTCAACGGGTTCAACTCCTGTCTGCGCCGGTGAATTTTAAGCCCTCACCTTCCGAAGAAGGAGCGGACACCTGCGGTCTCGGACAGGGGTGGGTGGGCGTTCCACCGGAGCAAGCCCCCTTGGATCATCCACCCGGTCGCCGCCGGCACCCTGGGGCACCGGCGGCGAAAGACGGTCGATTACGCCGCAGCGCCGGCCGGAGCCGACACGCTGGCGAGGTCGAGCTTCAGGCCCGGGCCCATGGTCGACGAGAGCGAGACCTTCAGCAGGTACTGGCCCTTGGCGCCGGTCGGCTTGGCACGGGTGATGGCATCGACGAAGGCGCGGATGTTCTGGACCAGCGCCTCTTCCGAGAAGCTGACCTTGCCGACGCCGGCGTGGATGATACCGGTCTTCTCCGCACGGAACTCCACCGCGCCGGCCTTGGCGGCCTTGACGGCGCCGGCCACGTCGGGGGTCACGGTGCCCAGCTTCGGGTTCGGCATCAGGCCGCGCGGGCCGAGAACCTTACCGAGCTTGCCGACCACGCCCATCATGTCGGGCGAGGCGATGCAGCGATCGAAGTTGATGTTGCCGGCCAGGATCTGTTCGGCCAGATCGTCGCCGCCGACCACGTCGGCGCCGGCGGCCAGAGCCTCATCGACCTTGGCGCCACGGGCGAACACCGCCACCCGGACGGTCTTGCCGGTGCCGTTCGGCAGGTTCACGACGCCGCGGACCATCTGGTCGGCGTGGCGCGGATCGATGCCGAGGTTCATCGCGATCTCGATGGTCTCGTCGAACTTGGCCTTCGCGGCACCCTTCACCAGAGTGACGGCCTGTTCCAGCGAGTAGAAGGAGTCGCGGTCGACGTTCTTGTAGGCGTCGGTTAGACGCTTGCCCAGCTTCGCCATAGGATCAGCCCTCCACCACTTCGAGGCCCATCGAGCGGGCGGAACCGGCGATCATCGTCGCGGCGGCGTCGACGTCGTGCGCGTTCAGGTCGACCATCTTCTTCTGGGCGATCTCGCGGATCTGCGAGGTCGTGACCTGGCCGACGAAGCCGCCCTTGCCGGGGGTCGTCGAACCCTTGTCCTTGCCCGAAGCCTTCTTGAGGAAGTAGCTCACCGGCGGGGTCTTGGTCACGAAGGTGAAGGTGCGGTCGCCATAGGCGGTGATGACCACGGGAATCGGCATGCCGACTTCCAGGTCCGCCGTCTTGGCGTTGAACGCCTTGCAGAACTCCATGATGTTCAGGCCGCGCTGACCCAGCGCCGGGCCGATGGGCGGCGACGGGTTGGCCTTGCCGGCCGGGACCTGCAGCTTGATGTAACCGACGATTTTCTTCGCCATCTCACAACCTCCTGGGACGACGCGTCACGCTCTCGACCGGCTGGTCCGGCGCTGCGTCGCGGGGTTTTGCGGTTCGGCCATGGCGAGCCTCCCGCAACAGAATGGAGCCACCGATGCAAGCACCGGCAGCTCCGACACGAAACACTTTGGAACCTTGCGCTCAGATCTTTTCGACCTGCGTGTATTCCAATTCGACCGGCGTGGAGCGGCCGAAGATCGAAACCGCCACCTTGAGGCGGGACTTCTCTTCGTCGACTTCCTCGACGACGCCATTGAACGAGGTGAAGGGGCCGTCGCTCACTCGAACCTGCTCGCCCACCTCGAAGGTGATCGAGGGCTTGGGGCGCTCAAAGCCTTCCTGCACCTGATGGATGATCCGCTCGGCCTCGCGCTGGGAAATCGGCTGCGGCTTGCCGCCGCCACCCAGGAAGTCCGTGACCTTCGGCGTGTTCTTCACCAGCGACCAGGATTCGTCGGTCAGGTCCATCTTGACGAGGACGTAGCCGGGGAAGAACTTGCGTTCCGTGTTGATCTTGGAGCCCCGGCGCACCTCGACCACTTCTTCGGTCGGGACCAGGATTTCCTCGAACTTGTCTTCCAGACCCTTCTGAGCCGCCTTTTCGCGGATGGCCTGGGCGACCTTCTTTTCGAAACCGGAATAGACGTGAACGACGTACCAGCGCGCAGCCATGTCTTAGCCTCCCAGCCCAAGGATCAAGCGAACGGCAACCGCCAGCACCTGATCGACGACGAGGAAGAACAGGGCGGCGAGCACGACCATGACGAACACCATGGCGGTCGTGATGCCGGTTTCCTTGCGGGTCGGCCAGGTGACCCTGGCTACCTCGCGGCGGACCTCGCGCGCGAATTCTGCGGGATTGACTTTAGCCATCGTGCGAACCGTGCGAGCTCCGAAGCGACTGTGAAGGGCGCCGCTTTTACCCTAACCGTTGTTGAGACGGCCGTTATTGGGACGGGATGGCAGGAGTGGAGGGGCTCGAACCCCCAACCCCCGGTTTTGGAGACCGGTGCTCTACCAATTGAGCTACACTCCTATCTCCGTCCGGCCACACCCTTCGGCGTGGGACGCCGCTTAAAGCATTCTTTCAGCGGCGGTGTCAAGGCCTTTCGACCCGACTTTCGGAAGAACTTTTCAGAACGGCTTTCCGGAAGCCCAACCGTACTCTTCGCGCAGATAAAACTCCCCCGCCGAACCGAAGCTCGGCGGGGGAGGCAGGCTTATAGCATCACTCGACGATCTTGGCAACGACGCCGGCGCCGACGGTGCGGCCGCCTTCGCGGATAGCGAAGCGCAGGCCTTCGTCCATGGCGATCGGGGCGATCAGCGCCACTTCCATTGCGACGTTGTCGCCCGGCATCACCATCTCGACGCCTTCCGGCAGCGAGACCATGCCGGTCACGTCCGTCGTGCGGAAGTAGAACTGCGGACGGTAGTTGGTGAAGAACGGGGTGTGGCGACCGCCCTCTTCCTTCGTCAGGATGTAGGCTTCGGCCTTGAACTTGGTGTGCGGGGTGATCGAACCCGGCTTGGCCAGAACCTGGCCGCGCTCGACGTCCTCGCGCTTGGTGCCGCGCAGCAGCGCGCCGATGTTGTCGCCGGCCTCACCCGAGTCGAGCAGCTTGCGGAACATCTCGACACCGGTCACCGTCGTCTTCACCGTCGCCTTCAGGCGACGATCTCGACTTCGTCACCAACCTTTACGATGCCGCGCTCGACACGGCCGGTCACCACGGTGCCGCGGCCCGAGATCGAGAACACGTCTTCGATCGGCATCAGGAACGGACGGTCCTTCGGACGCTCCGGCTGCGGGATGTACTCGTCGACCGTCTTCATCAGCGCCAGAACGGCGTCGCGGCCGATCTCCGGCTGACGGTCTTCCAGGGCGCACAGAGCCGAGCCCTTGGTGATCGGAATGTCGTCGCCCGGGAACTGGTAGGAGGACAGAAGCTCGCGAACTTCCAGCTCGACCAGCTCCAGCAGCTCCGGATCGTCGACCATGTCGACCTTGTTCATGAACACCACCAGCGCCGGAACGCCGACCTGGCGCGCCAGCAGGATGTGCTCGCGGGTCTGCGGCATCGGGCCGTCGGCGGCCGACACGACCAGGATCGCGCCGTCCATCTGGGCGGCGCCCGTGATCATGTTCTTCACGTAGTCGGCGTGGCCCGGGCAGTCGACGTGCGCGTAGTGGCGGTTGGTCGTCTCGTACTCGACGTGCGCCGTCGAGATCGTGATGCCGCGCGCCTTCTCTTCCGGCGCCTTGTCGATCTGGTCGTAAGCGGTGAAGGTGGCGCCGCCGGACTCCGCCAGCACCTTCGTGATCGCCGCCGTCAGCGACGTCTTGCCGTGGTCGACGTGGCCGATCGTGCCAACGTTGCAGTGCGGCTTGTTCCGCTCAAACTTTGCCTTCGCCATCGCTTTGGTCTTTCGTTCCCGACGTTCCGGACGCACACAATGGCCCGGCCGAGATCGGTTTTCCGTGGCGCACGCGGGATTGGAGCGGGTGAGGGGAATCGAACCCCCGTCGTAAGCTTGGAAGGCTTCTGCTCTACCATTGAGCTACACCCGCAAGCATCCCGCCGGCGCGACCGTCCGGGGCAAACGCGATCACGGACAAGCCGTGGAAAGTAGTGGTGGAAGGGGCTGGATTCGAACCAGCGTACGCATACGCGGGCAGATTTACAGTCTGCTGCCTTTAACCACTCGGCCACCCTTCCAATCCGCGGCTTGGCAGTGCCCGCCGCGGAGTTCGGCAATATGCGAATTTTTCAGACCTTGTCAACACGGGTTAAGCGGTTCACACCAGAAAAAATTCGGCCGCTGTTTCCGGCGGCCCCCTCCCCTCCTTCGTGGGTACCATGACGCGCTCAAAACATCCGGGTTCCGGCCGCCAGTCCGACAAGCATTCCGTCCACGCCGCGGGTACCCCGCGGGCAACCGCTCCGCGGCAGGAGCAGGCGGACGAGGGGGCGCGCACCCGCCGGGGCGGGTCGAAAGGCAATCGCCCGCCGCCCGCGCGCGGAGTCATTCTGTATGGCTTGCATCCGGTCGCCGCGGCGTGGACCAACCCGGAGCGGCGCATCCACCGGCTGCTGGCCACCGAATCCGGCCGGGCCGCGCTGGAGCCCGCCTTCGCCGCCGCGCGCGCCCAAGGGCTGCAGCGGCCCGAGGCGTCGATCGTCGACCGGACGGAGTTGGACCGCATGCTGCCGGCCGGCGCCGTTCACCAGGGCATGGTGATCGACGCCTCCCCCCTGCCGGAAGTGGGAATCGAGGATCTGTGCAACGAGTTGGCGGATGAGCCTTCGGCGGTGATCGTCGCGCTGGATCAGGTGACCGATCCGCACAATGTCGGCGCGATCCTGCGCTCCGCCGCCGCCTTCGGAGCCCGCGCGGTGGTGGTGACCGAACGTCATGCGCCGGAGACCACCGGCGTACTGGCGAAGAGTGCGTCGGGCGCCCTGGAGGCGGTGCCGCTGGTGCGCGTCACCAACCTGGCCCGCGCCCTGACCGATCTGCAGCAGAACGGCTTCTGGGCGGTCGGGCTCGCCGAGTCGGGTGCATCGACGCTGGCGAAGCTGGATATGACCGGCAAAACGGTGCTGGTGATGGGGGCGGAGGGCAGCGGTCTGCGCCGCCTGACCATGGATCGCTGCGACACCATCGTCCGGCTGCCCACCGGCGGCCCTGTCGGCAGCCTCAACGTATCCAACGCCGCCGCCGTCGCCCTCTACGAGGTCGCCCGCCTGCGCGAGTGAGGGGCGTCGCTATCGCCGTCATGGGCAAGTGCTTGTTTACGCGGAAAAGGGACGCTAAGGTGTGCGTCCCGCAAGCGTCGGGTGCGCCGGATTAGCTCAGCTGGTAGAGCAGCTGATTTGTAATCAGAAGGTCACGGGTTCAATTCCTGTATCCGGCACCATACCGCCCTAAGCCCCTGTAATGGCTTAATCTTTCGGGTTAGTTCCACCCTTCCGGCCTTAGGTCCACGCAACAGGTCCACCGGAGGGGTCCACGGCGGCGGCAGTGGCATGATGGACACACAGGATGTCTGTCGTGCCCAACGCCTTTCTCCGGCTCCGAGCTGGCCGCTATCTCTTCCGTCGCCGCATTCCCGACGATCTCGTTTCCCGGTTCCGGCAGCGGGAGCTAATCCGCGTTCTCGGCCCGTTGACAAAAGCGACCGCCCTGCGGCAAGCCCGACGCCTTGCCGTTGTCGCCGATCAACTGTTCGCCATGGTCAAGAACGATCCCACCCTCTCCCCGGAGCAAATCGCCAGTCTCGCCCGGCAGTGGTTCGCAGACGCGCTCGCCGAGTTCGAGCGGGAATCGGCGGCGCAACGGCTCGACGATCCCGACGATTTGGAGCGTGTTGTCCAGCGCGCCCGCGACCGCGCCGAAGGTGCGGCGGACCTACTGCGGGCGCAACGATATCGCCGTTGCGAGCGGGTCCGCCGTTGCTCTGCTGGCGCAGCATGGGATTGATGCCTCCCCCGATTCGCCGACCGTCGTCGAACTGGCGCGCGCCCTTCTCCGCGCGGCGGCAGAGGCAGCGCGTCTCGGCGTCGCGCGCCTGGAAGGCGACTACAGTGCCCGCCCCGTCGATCCTCTGTTCGCCAGCGCCGAGACACTCCCTGCCCCGGCTCCCACGCCAGCGCCAGCGCCAGCGCCAGCAGCGCAGAGGAAGAACGACCAGACGTTCAGCAAGGCGTTCGAGCGGTACAGCCTGGAGAAGCGGGCAGCCAACGCATGGCGGCCAGCCATGGACATCGACGCGCAGGCAACGGCCAGCATCTTCATGGAGATTGCGGGCGACCGTCCATTGAGCCAATACACGCGCGCCGATATCGGCGAGTTCGTCAGCGCACTCCAGCGCCTGCCAGCGCACCGGACGAAGCGCCCGCGCTTCAAGGGCAAGAGCGTCGTCGAGCTTGTCGCCCTGGCCGACACCGACCCGTCCATTGAGCGCATCTCGCCCGTGACGGTCAAAAAATACGCGACGATCCTGTCAGCCTTCTGGGGCTGGACGGTGGACCGGGGTCTAACCGATCAGAACATCGCCCGCGCGGCATATATGAAGCCCAAGCGGACGATCCGCCGGAATCAAGAGCGGGACGCCTGGGGCGTCGAGCAACTCCGCACCCTCTTCAACGCCCCAATCTGGCGTGGCTGCAAGGGCACGACCCGTCGCACCGAACCCGGCACCCAGATCATCCGCGATGTAGATTGGTGGCTCCCGGTGCTGGCGTTGTTCCACCCCTGTCGCCTGGAGGAACTCGCGCAGCTTCGCGTCGCCGACATCCGGGAGGAAGGAGGTATCGCCTACCTCGACATCCACGCGAGCGACGACGACGAAGATGGCGACACGCCCGCTCGACGGCTAAAGTCTGCTGCCGCCATTCGGCGGGTGCCTGTCCACAAGACCGTGTTGGAGCTTGGCTTCTTGGATCTCGTGGCAGAGCGTCGAGCCGCCGGGATCAGGATGCTCTGGCCGGAACTCAAGGCGGGCGGCGCGGCCAACAGGTTGAGCTTCGACTACTCCAAGCGGTTCGGTCGGCTCCGGCGGCAACTCGGTATCGAAGGACCGGACTTCCATTCATTCCGCCACACCAGCATTACCGCGCTGGTCCGTGCCGAAGTGCATCCCGACATCGTGAGCCAGCTATCCGGCCATGAGATTCCAGGCGAACGGGGCCGGTACAGCAAGGGTGCGGAGCTACCAGCACTCAGGCAGGCTATCGACGCCATCGCATACGACGGGATTGACGCTGAGTTCATCGGGAGCCGGAGAGGGATTCCAGGCGCGAATCTCTCCGATTCCAAAAACGCATAACGAGACAGTCGAGCCAACCATTACACTTCATCGCAACACACGTAACGATGAAGTGTAATGGTGACGGTCATGGTCAAGGCGGGCATGAAGGTCGTGAGCTATCTCCGCGTCTCCACCGACCGACAGGGCCGTAGCGGCCTTGGCATTGATGCGCAGCGCGATGCAATCCGCAGGTTCATCGAATCGTCCGGCGGTTGGCCGCCCGTCGCCGAGTTCGTTGAGACTGAATCAGGTCGCAAGACCGACCGTCCCCAGCTTGCCGCCGCTCTGGCCGCTTGTCGCGTCCACCGGGCGACGCTGGTGATTGCCAAGCTCGACCGACTGGCGCGCAATGCGGCCTTCCTCATGAAGTTGATCGACTCGGGCGTCGATGTGCTGTTCTGCGACCTGCCCTCAATCCCTGCCGGTGCCGCCGGGCGCTTCATGCTCCAGCAGATGGCCGCCGTTGCCGAGTTGGAAGCGGGCTTGATCTCCGAACGGACGAAAGCCGCCCTGGCCGCCAAGGTCGCCCGTGACGGACAGTGGAACCGCAATGCCGCCCATCACCTTGTTGCGGGAGCCGGCCAGAATGCCGCCGCTGCCGCCGTGAAGTCCAAGGCCGCCCAACTGGCCGCTGACCTCCTTCCGCTCATTGAGACGATCAAGGCTGCCGGCCATACCTCCTTGCGCCAGATCGCCGAGGAACTGAATGCCCGTAGTATCCCCACGGCACGGGGCGGCCAGTGGAGCGCAACGCAGGTGCAGCGCGTTCTACAGCGCGTCGCATAGGCGCGTCACCCCATCCCCGGACATGACAAAGGCGCTGGCCGAATGACCAGCGCCTATTTCCTATTCCCCGGTTACTGCCGGTTATCACCCTTCGTCGGGGATAGGTTTCCAGGCGGTAATCTCGACCTCTCCGGCCCGTAGGGCGTATGGCATCACGCCTTCCGTCAGCATGACCGCGACAAGCTCTTGCGCATCATCCGCAGAGAAATTGTCAAGGGCTAAATCGTTAAATTCGATCCGCACTCGCATTGTTCCGCTCTCGAATGAAAAACGAATCCCATTCTTCCATCACAAAGAACATTTTAAGTCAATAGAAAGTATACATCCTCATTTTCCGATGATGTACCGGAACAAGACATCAACTTGTCATTCAGCGATGAATGATATGGGAGGCCATCAAAAAAAAGACCCACCCCCTTCAAATCGAGTGGGGTCCGTCTTGTTCCTGCGCAAATTGTTTCGTTAACTGTGTGGCCTTGACGGAGTTCTTCCGACTTCCCAAAAGAATAAGGCCGCCGACGTTAGCGCGTCGGCGGCCTTGGGGTAGCAGAGGTTCTCAATGGTCGCGAGGAGAATATGATCGGTCTGGGTCGCCGTTTCAAGGGGAAATCTCTGGCAGTTATCGACACGATGTCGCCGGAGGAGACATTTAACCTATTGATGGAATACGCATTTTTCCATCAGCCGCGAACCAGATCAGTATGTAGGCGAAGCAAGGCCACTTCTTATGATAGTTTGGCAATTACAAAGCTAGTTTCGTTCCTTACTCCAAAGCGGCTTAACTTCCGCTTCAAGGATGCTGGCAAGGGCTTCAAGCTCGGCATTCTCGCGAATCTCATCGGCTCCGAACTCGACGCCTGGGATGGCGCTTTCATCACGCTCAACGATGTCGAGCTACCTGAGCGGCTCCCGCTTCATGTCGAGGCGCTGGCGAAAGTGTGGCGACGCTGGACGGGCGAACCGCTCGCCTATGTTGCCGTCATCGCCAGCACTCCCCGGCCCCATCTGCATATCCTCTGCCGGATCGCACACGATCACCCGGCAATGCCCAAGCTGCGGCGCTGGGTCTACGATCACGACCAGCGCCCGAACCTCTCCCAACCGCGCAATTACCCTCTCGGAGCGGTCGGCGGGCTGCTCTACCTCGTCAAGCATGTCATCGACGGTGCCCGGCTCATAATCGCTCGCGGCCAGCTTCGCGCCGACCTGGAAAGCCACGCCCGGCGACTGGCCGCAGAAGCCCGCCATATTCATCAGGATTCATTCGGCGAGCGTCCGGCTCCCGACCTGCCCCCGAACGCCCAGACCCCGCCCAGCGGCCAAGCCAGCGCCCGAACGCTGCCGGCCCCTACTCCGGCTCCGGCTCCGGCTCCGGCTCCGGCTCCGGCTCCGGCTCCGGCAGCACGCCCTAACACGAATGCGCAAGACCTCGATTTGCATTTTTTTCCGTAATTACGGCAAAATAGCTCAAGATGATCTTGGAGTTATTCAATGCCAAGGAAGAAGATCTTCAACTCAATCGAAGCATTTGCGATCCGCCGCATGTGGGTCTGCTTCCCTACCTTCTCCGCAGAGGACATCGCAGCGATGTTCGATTGCAGCGCAAAGACGATCACCCAGATCGTCCGGGGCGTTGCGCGGTCGAACAGCCTCGATACGACGAAGCTGTTGCACGACCTCTACCGCGCTTACCGGCGGGATATGGAAGAACTCGGGGAGACCCCGAAGGATTTTCAAGCCGCCCTAAGGGAAGTGCAATCCATCACCAGCCGGTTCGCTCTCCGTCTCGGTTCTCAACTGTCTACCGTTTCAGGAGTTCCCCAATGAGTTCTTTTGACAAGGCCGGTTTTGTGAGCATCGACGAATGGGAGGCTGCCCGACAGCTTTTCCGACAGGTCGCAGCCGGGACGGCCACCGACGACGAACGCTATGAGTTCGAGGCGAACTATCGCGACCGCTGGCAGCGCTGGCAGCGCCTCCGCACTGCCGAGCTTCGACAGGTCGAATCTGCGATGGCCGACGCGGCGCACCATCGAACCCCGAACAGGACGCCAACCGCGCCATGCTGGACGCCATGCGTGCGAGCCGAATCCCGAAGTTCACCAAGGCACCGAAGGACGCGCCCATCACCGGGCGGCAGCGGACCCACATCGCAGGGCTGGCGCTCGACGATCCGTTCGTGACGACCTTCAGCGGCTCCGACGCTACCGCCGGCCCTGCCCGTGGCGTCGCCCGCATCGCCAGCGCGCTGGATCATGAGCAAGCGATTGCCCAGACCACGCGCGACGCCATGGTCGCCGCCCTGGGACGTTCCGGGGGCTAACCCATGGCGTTCAGCACTCGCCGAGACACCAGCAAGCCCGGTCTGGCCGGCATCACCGACGATATGTGGTCGGCGCTGGCCGCCGGGCGGACCACGGTCGGCGAGCTTGCGGACCTCGCAGGCGTCAGCCCGGCGGCAGTCAGCAAGTTCCGCCGGAAGCGCGAGCGGGCAGGTAGTGGGGGAGCTTCGGCTCCCCCTTCCGCATCTCCAGCACCGACAGCATCGGCGGCCAGCGCACCGAGCGGCACCCTCACGCCACCGGACATCCTCAACGATCCGGCCTCGCTGGCGACCTCCTACGCGATGCACGCCCTCCTTCGCGCCCACGACGCGCTCGCAGCGGGCGGACTGTCGCCCAGCGCGATCCGTGCGGCGACCATGGCGGGCGCTATTGCGCTGGTCGAACTCCGCCGGTTGGGCGTGCTGGCGGAAGGCAGAGACACGGGCGCACCGGCGGAACTAAAGATCACCGTCATGAGCGACGAAGAGGCCGCCGAACTGAAGGCCCGGAAGGTTGATCTTGGAGAAGAAGAATAATCATGATCGAACTTAAATAGCACTCTCCCGAAGAGATTGAGCGGCGTCTATGAGCAACAGCCGCGCAACATCGGATTTTTTTGATGACAAAATCATAGAAGTTTCTCTCCTTGAATACACAACGGAATCGTTGTGCACCGACGATCTACCGCTCAATAATAATAATGGTGATAATCATATGGTATTAATTTTAATTCTCATGTGATACACTACCCTTCGGAATTAGAGGTTACATTGGAAGCAGAGATTTCACAGCATGCAATCAAATTGACGATAAGCAAGAGAAAAAATCTTGATCTACAGGAGCGATGGCATTAGTTATATCTGATGCTATCTGCTTCTCATCGTCCGGGTCTGGAACTTGCTGTATGGAAGATGGTGTAGTATGCGCATACTGCCCTCTAACGGCAGCATAAGAGTCTAAATCTGCAGATAATACTGAGACTTTTCCAACAAACCCATTCCCGTATGGCATAAATAATTTTTCCAAGTTGCTTTCTTTTATTCCGTGATTGTTTTTTATAGTTTCCGAATGCCACTCCACAGCATCTTTTATCAAAAGAGACGCATTGCCTTTTTGCTTGTTGAAAAACTCGTGGTCTTTCATTTCTGTTGACCTAGAAAAACGAAAGCAAAGAGCTACAAGGTATTTCTCCATCACACCTCGGGACAACCAGGATTGATGGCATCTGTCCAAAACATCTCGGCTTACCGATTCAAAATACGACTCGAATGCGGCGTGGCAGAGAACACGATACGAAATCATTCTATATTTCTGAAATTCAGTATACGATCCATACAAATCCTTCTTAGGTAACAGAATCCTTAGCTTTTTAATTTGGCTTTTCAACTGCCTGAAATGAACAGATTGAGCAGCAGGCATAGCTATCACCAATAAATTGATTAATAGGCGACTAATATGCGGCGATCATCAAGCACAAGTTTCGGTATTCTAGTATCTAGATGACAACGTAAAACGTCACTCCAAGTTGACAGTCTGGTAAATACATTTGAAACTTCCTTAGTATTTGAAGAGAAGGAGTTCCGAAAACTCATTATTTTCCATGCATTCTCGCTGGAATGCCCCTCAATGTCGCGCGCCCGGTCTATAGCAGCAGATCTAATTTTACGGTGCGAGAAGAAAAACACCATAATATCGAAGACCGCACGATTGAAGCGACGAGTGTATTCTTGATCTTCGTAGACTTGGAATGAATGCCTCCCAAATATATCGAAGGTTGCCTTAATGGCACTCTCCAACTCCAGACTCTGCATCTTTAAATATTCTGCCTTACCATCCCAGTTCTTGTTATAATAGCTCGTCGTGTCATCTAGAAACTTCCGGAAGTTTCCAGCGTAATCGGAAAGACGTGTAGCAAATGCAAAATACCGGAGCACGAGCTCATTATCTCTCATACGTCGATCAGGCTCTTTAATATTGAGCGTTCTTTTGATAAGCTGACTGCTTGTTGCTGTATCATCAATAAAATCTGTAAATGGGCCAGGCACTAGCGCTTGGCGAAGCTCCTGCGGAGACAGCTTCATACTCTGCGTATTCAAACGCAAAAATATCTCATATAGATATGAGTCTTCCTTTACAGAACGAACCACTACAGTCCGGATCACCGCATTCTCAATCGTAATTCCGTCATCACTAGCCTGAATATCTTCAAAACTTTTTCCATTTAGATCCTTTCTATATTTAAGCCCGCTCAACTTGAACTTACTAAATCCCTCGGGAATCTTTTTCTCAGGCGCAATAAACTGCAATAGCGAAAGCAATCTCTGCTTTCCATCGATAACGACATAATGACTGCTTCTATGAGGAAGTTCAGCTAAAAATAACCTGAGGAATTGGGATCCCCATAGCAAGAGATTCGATAAATTTACTTTTATCAACATTTCCCCACGCAGAGCGTCTCTGAAAACGCGGGTTTAAATCAATTATACCTCTTATAATCTGATTTACTGCTGTGCCGGCAGTCCAGTCTGTATTATAAAGAGTTGGTTGCGAGAATCGCTTATTGGAAATGAAATCCTCCTCCTCTTCTTGGAAGGAGTCTGGAGTTTCATAATCAGGATCATCGTTCACAACGACTTTACCTTCGCTGGATTTTTTACCGTCACTCATGACAAATTCCCTAAGAGGGCGAGCTTTCCAAAAAGGATATAGACTATTTGTCCTGCATTTTCGGGCGAAACGCAATAGAAACTAACTGCCTTGAACCCGTCTAGCAGGGCGCGGAAAAACGAACATATTCGGGCCTTTTTCCCCCGCTGCGGCTTGAGAATGGGAGTTCTGACGCCCGTTTTCATCAGAATAGAGCGCCTTTTCGCGCTCTGCGGCTCCCGGAACCGCCATTCAGGCGGATTCCGGGCGTGATTATGCCGCCGCCAGCAGCTTGGGCAATCGGATCAGGTTGTAGGCGGTAGCGGTCAGGGTGAACATCCAACCGACGCGGGCCGTGCCGCGATGACGCGTCTTGCGCAAGCCGGCTCCCTTGATCCAGCCGAACACCTCCTCGATCCGTTTGCGGACTCTCAGGCTGACGGCGTAGCCGGGGTGGCGGGTGGTCCGGCCGTCGATCGCCGAGCGGCGGTTGCTCGTGTTCTGCGCAACATGCGCAGCGGCGCCCAAGCTGCGCATGTTCGCCACGAAATCCTTGGTGTCGTAAGCCTTGTCGGCGCCGACTGTGATGCGGTGGCGGCCGGGGATGGCCTCAATCATGGACACCGCCGCTTCGCGTTCAGCCAGACCGGTGGCCGCGGTGAGCCGGACATTCACCACCAGGGCGTGACGGTTCTCCATCAACGCATGGCCCATGAAGGCCAGCTTCGCCGGCTGCCCGTTGCCCTTGCGGTACAACCGCGCCTCGGGATCGCTGGTCGAGGCATGGGTCTCGTTGGACCGCTTCTCGCCATGAAAGTCGCGGTCGCCGTTGCGCCCCGGCCCCGGCGGCTCGCCGCTGCCGTCCTTGGGCCGAAAGCTCTTCACGCTGGCCCAGGCTTCGATCAGCGTGCCGTCCACCGAGAAGTGCTCGTCCGACAGCAGCGCCTTGACCTTCGGCTGACCCAGCACGGTGGCCAGGAACGTGGCCGCCACATCCCCGGCCAGCAGACGCTCACGGTTCTTGGTGAACACCGTAACGTCCCATACCGGGGCGTCCATCGACAGGCCGACGAACCAGCGGAACAGCAGGTTGTAATCGAGCTGTTCCATCAGCTGGCGTTCCGAGCGCACCGAGTAGAAGGCCTGGAGCAGCAGAGCCCGCAGCAGCTTCTCCGGCGGGATCGACGGCCGCCCGATCTTCGAGTACAGGCCTTCGAAGGCGGGCGACATCACCTCCAGCGCTTCATCCACGATGGCCCGGATCGGCCGCAGCGGGTGATTGGCCGGAACCCGCGCCTCACAGCTCACGTAGCTGAAAAGACCCTCGCTGCGTTCGTCCGATCCGCGCATCATCCCCTCTCCGACCGCACCCTGTGCCAGCAGAGAGAATCACGAGAGCCCGCCGCAGCACAGCCTTTTTCCGCATCCTGCTAGTTGCATCTTCTCGAAAAGCATTTTTCCACTCCTCAAGTAGCTTTGCGAGAAAAAATTAACCACAACGATAAAACAAACCCCTCTTCCGCTGAGAGGACGACATGGCAGCACTAATGATATCATGTAAATTAGCAACGGTATTCTCATTATTTGCACGGCTTTTCTACAAAATATGGAGACAATTCGCCAACAATACTTTGCAGCTGACAACGTGACTTACTTTCAAGCACGCTACGTCTTTCTCTGAATCATTGAAATCGACGACATAAATTTCGTTGACTAGCATCGTTGCTGGCCGCATCGTGACGACTTCGCAACAGTCCACCATGCAGGTCCACCCCGTCCGAACGCCAGCCCAAGATATTGATTTTACAGGCGTTTTTCCGGTTTTGGTCGCTTCCTGTATCCGGCACCACCGCGCGGGCTTTTTTCACCCTTCCCCTCCCCGCAGCGACGACGCCATCGGAGGGCGAGCAGAGCGGCGGCCGCGGCAGGGGTTGCAAGAGCGAACAGGACGCCAGCCCGTATCCTGCATCGTGAGTTCCCCTGAATTCGTCCGCAGGGTCGCAGATCGTCGCACTGGGGAACCCTCGGCAGGCGGCGCCGGTTGGAGGAGGCGACAAAACGCCCCTCACAGCTTGTGCGAAAGGCCGACCATGACCAAGCCCCAGCGTCCCGAGTCGGGCCGTGACACGCCCACCACGCCCAGCGCGGAGGCCAACCGGATGCGCGCGGATATCGACCGCGGGTTGACCGGCGACAAGGTCCCGGCCACCGACCCCGCCGCCGCGCCGCTCGGCACCGACGACGAAGCCGCCGGCACCACCCCGCCGCACGGCATCTCGCGCGATCCGGTGGTTCCCCCGAACCAGCGCATGCCCGTCGGGACAGAAGAAGGGCGGCGATACGCTGGACACCTGACCGCCACCGCCGGCTATCGCCGCCATAGCGGAAAGCCCGGCCGGACATCCTCCCGGCCGGGCTTTCCGTTGGTCGCCCTGGCAATGCATGGGCTCGAAAATTCTGAGATGAAATCCCGGGCTCAGAAATAGCGCTCCGGAACGCGGACCACGTCGTCCGGCATCACCGAGGTGGTGATCGGCGCCCGGCGGAGTTCCTTCTTGGGGTCGGCGCCGCGGGTGATCAGGACGTAATCCTCCTTGGCGCGATAGGTGTAGCCGCCGGCCATCGCCACCGCCGACAGGGCGGTCATGCCGTTGACATACTGGTACTGGCCGGGATTGCGCACTTCGCCCAGGATGAAGAAGGGACGGTGGTTCAGCACCTCGACGCTGACTTTCGGGTCCTTCACATAGCCGGCGGAGAGGCGGGTGGAGATCTCCTTTTCCAGATCGCGGGTGCTGCGGTCCTTGGCCGAGACCTCGCCGATCAGCGGCCATGGCGACCTTGCCGGTGCCGTCGACGCGGAACTCGCCGGACAACTGCTCCTCGCCGAAGACGATGACGCGCAGTGCGTCGCCGGCACCCAGACGGTATTCGCTGATCTGGCCGACATTGGCGGTTTCCAACGGCGCGTCGTTGCCGGCGCAGCCGACCATGGCGACAGCGAGCGCGGTCAATCCGATCCCCTGGCCCAGCGCACGGATCACATGACGTCGATTCATCCCTAAACCCTTTCCCTGGCTGGTGGGTGCCTGCCGCAGCGCCCGGTCCGGCACGATGGTACGGCTTCGAGAACCCCGTCCCATTCGCCGGTCGCCTTGCGGCGGCGCCCTTTGGTCACGCACCTGAATTCGGGTGGAGACTAGCAACTCGCAAGCGCTTGGGAAAAAGTGGAGAGGAATTACCGCGTTCGGATCTCTCCAGTACATCGTCCACGATAACAAAAGCAGGCATAAGAAAAGGGCGTCCGTCATAGGACGGACGCCCTGTACTGTTCAGCGAAACCTTTAGGCCCTTCGGCCGGACTTCCCCGGTCGGCGGGCCTAGAACCGCCGTATTACATCTGCGCGCCGAGACGCAGATAGATCAGGTTGTCGCTGTATTCGGCGGCGCTCACGTTGGAGCTGCGCTTTTCATAGGTGTAGCCGCCGGTCATGAACAGGTAGCGGTTCATCTGGTAGGTGCCGCCGACTCCGGCCGTATAGACCTTGTCGTTGCGGTCGTTGCCGTTGAAGTCGTCCTGGCGGTACTGCAGGCGGCCGTTCAGCACCAGGGTGCGCAGCAATTCGTGGTCGACGCCCAGGGCCAAGACGGTGCGGGTGTAGCTGGACGCGGTGCCGAAGCCCGGGCTGGCCGTGGTCTCGCGCACCTGACGGCTGGCGGTGGCGCTGACGGCAGTCAGCTGCGTGACCGCCCAGTTCAGGCGGCCGCCGAAGGACAGGCCGCTGAAGTCCTCCAGCCGCGAATCCTTGTAGTTGCGGACCATGTAGCCGGCAAAGACCTCGCCGGTGATCAGCCCGGTCAGGTCGGTGGCGAGGCCGCCGACCACCTCGTAGCCGTCCGAGTCGCGGTCGAGGCCGAAAGCGTCGCGGTCGTTCTTGTGACGGGTCCAGGAATAGGTGCCCTGGACGAAGGCCTCGTAGCCTTCGATGAACTCGTAGCCGACGCGGCCGACCGTGCCGTATTCCCAGCGGTCGCGGTCTTCCTGGCGCGCGATGCCGCCGCCGATCAGGCCGACATCGTCATACTCGCTGTACTGGGCGGAACCGGACAGGCGGGCGCGCAGTCGGTTGAAGCGCTGGGTGTAGCCGGCCTCGCCGCCGCTGGTGCGGTAGACCACCGGCTCCGTATAGCCCGACAGGCTGTTGATGTCGCCGCGGCCTTCGTGGTTGCGGCGATGGAACAGCTGGCCGTCCAGCGCACCGCCCTTGTTCACGTCGAACCGGCCGGCCGCCTGCAGGGCGTAGTCGGTATAGTTCTCGCTGGAATTCTCGCGGTAGCGGCCGGCATCGGCGGAGGCCGAGAAGTTCAGCGCGTGGGCGGCGAAGTCGGACTTGATGTCGATCCGCGGACGGACAGTCCAGATGATGTCGTCTTCGTGGTCGTCGCGGGTGGCGTAGACGTTGGTATCGTAGGTGGCGCCCGCTTCCACCCGCGGCAGGAACAGGAAGGAGCCCGCACGCAGGCCGAGCTGCTCGACCTCCGGCCGGCGACGCTCCAGCACGGTTTCGCCACGCTGCAGGTCATCCTGGGCGGCGGCGGGAAGCGACGTCAGCCCGGTCGACGCGAGAGCGAGGGCGAGAAGGGAAAGGGTGCTGGTCTTCATGGAGTCACCGCGCTTGGCTGGGTTCGGTCGGCTCACTGGGCCGGAATTCCGGCTCCTTCGTGGGAGTGCCCGGCAGCCGGCCTTTTCGGGACCGGACGCGGACACATCCTCGGCAAAGACACAACAAGGCGTGCTTGCCATGCAACAGTGAAGCCCGCGCCACTCCGCTTTTGCATCGTCCTGTGGTGTGGCCGCAACAAAAGCTCGCAGTCGGCAGAGAACAGCCTCGGCAGTGACCCGCTTGATTCCCCCGCCTTTTTCAAATGGTCCTAAGATTAAGGTCATAGCCGGCGGCGGAAGGACTGATCATACCGGGGGGCGCCTGTTTGGAACCGCCCGGCCGACATCGGGTTGTTCATGGCGATTCCTGATCAGGAAAGGTGCGTCATGACACGCCGACTCGACACCCCGCCCCCGCCGCATCCCACCAAGCGGCCGCCCGACGCCACCACGCCGCCCTACACGCCGGGCGGTGTGACGCCCCCGACGGGCGAGGGCGCGGAAAGCCCCGACGAGAAGACCGCTCCGCCCGACAGCTATCCGCCCAAGCGGAAACCCTGAGAAAGAGAAGCCTCGAAAAAGACGAGCACCCGACAAGGATAGGCCGCAGGCACGGACAACCCCGGCAACGGCCTGTTCCGGGATCGCAACCATCGGAACTTGCGGCGTCATTGACGCATGGCTTCCTTTCCCACTCTTGGGCCTTTTTTTGTTGCCGGCATCATGACGGCTGCATCGCTGTGGCTCTATGACGCATCCGCGAAGGTTGCTCTGCGGTCATTGTCTTCCCTACGCTTTCCATGAGGAACGCATAATGGACGCATCGGATGGCGACAGGCGGCAAACGCCGCGCCATCCCTGCCCACGCAGCCGGGAGCGGCGGTCCGTGCCCGCCCCAGCCTTCGCCCCGGACCGAAGGCGGGCGCGAACCACGGGCCCGTTGCCATGGACGACTTCGGACGACTGCCTCCCGACGACTACCAGTTGGCCGGCCAGGTTCACCACCGCCTCCGGCGTGCTCACCAGCGCGCCTCGGCCATCTTCATCGATCTGATCGGCGATTCGCTGCTGACGCCCACCCAATGGGCAGCGCTGGCCACCCTTTATGCGAGGGTGCGCTGTCGCAGAACCAGCTCGGTCGGCTGACCTATATGGATCCGGCGACCACCCAGGGCGTGATCCTGCGGCTGGTGGAGCGCAATCTGGTCGAACGCCACCCCGACACGCAGGACCGCCGCCGCACCAGCGTCAGCCTGACGCGGATCGGGCAGGCGCTGGTCATCGACCTGATGGCGAATGCCGCCGCCGCCCACGAACGCACGCTGGAACCTCTGTCCGGGGAGGAAAGGGCGCAGTTCATGGCGCTGCTGGCCCGGCTGATGTGACAAGGGGCGGCGTCCGCCGAAATGCGAATCGGGCATGGACGCGGGAAAACACCTGATCAGTCGGTGACTTTTGCGCGGGGTTTGCTATGAACGCGGTGTGTTGCGTCGCACCGCGACCCGGACACGCCGCTGGTCTCTCACGAACCGGGGTCCCCGCAGGATGAAGCACCGCTGCCCGACCGCCTCGCCACTGGCGAAGCCCCTTCTCCCGGCCGCTCTGTTCGCCGCCGTGTCCTTTGCAACCATCGCCTCCACGCTGGCCGGCATCGGCCTGACGGCCGCTCCCGCGGCGGCGCAATCGGCGAAAGAGCCGGTGAAATTCTCCGGCGCGCCGGTGCGGGTGGGCGAGATCAACAGCTACACCGGCCTGCCCGCCTTCACCATCCCCTACCGCCAGGGCTGGCAGCTGGCGCTGGAGGAGATCAACGCCCAGGGCGGCGTGATCGGCTGCTGCGAATTGCAGGTCGTCTCCCGCGACGATGCCGGCAAGCCCGACGATGCCGTGCGCGTCGCGCAGGAGCTGGTGACGAACGAGGCGGTGGACGTGCTGGCCGGCACCTATTTCTCCATATCGGGCTGGCCGTCGCCGATTTCGCCGCGCGCAACAAGATGCCCTTCGTGGCGGCGGAGCCGTTGACCGACGCCATCACCTGGTCGAAGGGCAACCGCTACACCTTCCGCCTGCGCCCCAGCACCTACATGCAGGCGGCGATGCTGGTGGAGGAAGCGGCAAAGCTGCCGGCCAAGCGCTGGGCCACCGTCGCCCCCAACTACGAATACGGCCAGTCGGCGGTGACGTGGTTCAAGCAGCTGCTGAAGGAAAAGCGCCCGGACGTGGAGTTCGTTGCGGAGCAATGGCCGGCCCAGGGCAAGCTGGAGGCCGGCCCGACCGTGCAGGCGCTGGCCGCCGCCAAACCCGACGCCATCTTCAACGTCACCTTCGGCGCCGATCTCGCCAAGCTGGTGCGCGAGGGCGAGGGTCGCGGCCTGTTCCGCAACCGCAAGGTCGTCAGCCTGCTGACCGGCGAGCCGGAATATCTGGAGCCGATGAAGGACGAGGCGCCGGAAGGCTGGATCGTCACCGGCTATCCTTGGGACCAGATCGACACCCCCGCTCACAAGGCCTTCGTCGCCGCCTACACCGCGCGGTTCAAGGAATCGCCCAAGCAGGGCTCGGTCGTTGGCTACACCACGATGAAGGCGATCGCCGCCGCGATCACCAAGGCCAAGTCCGCCAACGCGGAACCGATCGTCGATGCGCTGGCCGGCCTGACCATCGACAGCCCCTTCGGCCCGGTGACCTTCCGCGCGTCCGACCATCAGGCGACCATGGGCGCCTATGTCGGCACCACCACCGTCAAGGACGGCCGCGGCACCATGAAGGACTGGCGCTACGCCGACGGCGCCAACTACCTGCCGCCGGACGAGGCAGTGCGCAAGATGCGGCCGGCGGAGTGAAGTTGCAGGCTTCGAGTGCCCCCACCTGACCTCCCCCGCTCTCGGTCGACCGAAGGTCGATCCGATCACGGGGGAGGGACTGCCGCTCCTCTCCCGAACAAGCACTTGTCCCCTCCCCGCCCAGCGGGGGAGGGTTAGGGTGGGGGCAAGAGTCCGCATTAAAGTAATCCCTCCATGTCCTTCCTCCTCGTCCAGGCCCTCAGCGGGCTCGCGACCGCGGCGACGCTGTTCCTGGTGTCGTCGGGGCTGACCATCGTGTTCGGCGTGACGCGGATCGTGAATTTCGCGCACGGCTCCTTCTACATGGTCGGCGCCTATGCCGGCTGGTCGCTGATCGAGCGGTTCGGCGGCACGCCGGCCGGCTTCTGGGGCTCGGTCGCCGCGGCGGCCCTGATGATGGGTGTGCTCGGCGCCGCCATGGAGATCGGGCTGCTGCGCCGGCTCTACCGCTCGCCGGAGCTGTTCCAGCTGCTGGGCACCTTCGGCGTCGTACTGGTGGTGCAGGATTTGACCGCCTGGGCCTGGGGGCCGGAGGATTTGCTCGGCCGCCGGGCACCGGGGCTGAAGGGCTCCGTCGACATCCTCGACCAGCCCTTCCCGCTCTACGACCTCGTGCTGGTCGGACTAGGGCCACTGGTGCTGGGGCTGCTGTGGCTGCTGTTCAACCGCACCCGCTGGGGCACGCTGGTGCGCGCGGCGACGCAGGATCGCGAGATGACAAGCGCGCTCGGCGTCGATCCGGCGCGGCTGTTCACCGGGGTGCTGTTCCTCGGCTGTGCGCTTGCCGGGCTGGGTGGCGCCCTGCAGGTCCCGCGCGAGGCGGTGACGCTGCATATGGACATGGCGATCGTGGTGGAGGCCTTCGTCGTCGTCGTGGTCGGCGGCATGGGCAGCCTGACCGGCGCCTTCCTCGCCTCGCTGCTGATCGGACAGCTACAGGCCTTCGGCATCCTGGTCTTCCCGCAGATTACGCTGGTGCTGGTCTTCCTGTTCATGGCGGTGGTGCTGGTTCTGCGCCCGCATGGCCTGCTCGGCCGGGCGGAGGAGGCGCCGCCGACGGCACCCGCCGCCGTCACCGTCCCGCTGTCGGCCGGCCGTCACGCCGGGATTTGGGCGTTGGCTCTGCTGGCGGTCATGGCCGCCGCCCCGCTGATCGCCGGCGATTACGCGCTGATCCTGCTGACCGAGGTCGTCATCCTCGCCCTGTTCGCCGCCAGCCTGCATCTGCTGATCGGGCTGGGCGGGCTGGTGTCCTTCGGCCATGCGGCGTGGTTCGGGCTGGGCGCCTACGGCTCCGCCCTGCTGGTCAAGCATCTGGGCGCGCCGATGCCGCTGGCGCTGGCCGGCGCGCCGGTTCTGGCCGGGCTGGGAGCCCTGGTGGCGGGATGGTTCTGCGTCCGGCGGTCGGGGCTCTATTTCGCCATGCTGACACTGGCCTTCGCCCAGATCGTCTGGTCCATCGCCTTCCAATGGTACGCGGTGACCGGCGGCGACAACGGCATCCTCGGCGTCTGGCCGTCGGCCTGGGCGGCGGGCAAGGCGGCCTATTACTGGCTGACGCTGGCCCTGTGCGCCGGGGCGCTGTGGCTGCTGCGCCGGGCTGCCTTCGCCCCCTTCGGCTATGCCTTGCGGGCCGGGCGCGACTCAGGGCTCCGTGCCGAATCGGTGGGCATCGACGTGCGCCGCTTCCAATGGATGGCCTTCGTGCTGGCCGGCAGCACGGCGGGACTGGCCGGCGGGCTCTATGCCTTCGCCAAGGGCAGCGTCTTCCCCACCCTGCTGGCGGTGCCGCAGTCGGTCGACGCACTGGTGATGGTGCTGATGGGCGGCATCCAGACCGTCGCCGGGCCGCTGGCCGGCGCCGTGGCCTTCCATCTGCTGGAAGCCAAGGTGATGAGCATGACCGACTGGTGGCGGCTGGTGCTTGGCCTCATCATCGTCGCGCTGGTGCTGGTCTTCCCCAAGGGCATCGTCGGCTTCCTGTCCGGCGTCAGGAGGCGGGCATGAGCGAGTTGGCCATGAGCGAACTGGTGGTGCGCGACCTGCAGCGCTCCTTCGGCGGGGTGCAGGCAGTGGCCGGCGTGTCCTTCACCCTGCGCTCCGGCGACCTGCTGGCGCTGATCGGACCGAACGGCGCCGGCAAGAGCACCTGCTTCAACCTGCTGAACGGCCAGCTGCGCCCCGATTCGGGATCGGTCAGGCTGGACGGCACCGAACTGGTCGGGCTGCCGCCGCGGCGCATCTGGGCGCTGGGCGTCGGGCGCACCTTCCAGATCACTGCGACCTTCGCCTCGATGACGGTGGCGGAGAATGTGCAGATGGTGCTGCTGTCGCGCGCCCGCCGGCTGTTCGGCCTGTGGCGCCCGGCCGCCGCCCAGTTCCGCGAACCGGCGCTGGCCCTGCTGGAGCGGGTCGGCATGGGTTCCCAAGCCGACCGACCCTGCGGCGTGCTGGCCTATGGCGACGTGAAGCGGGTCGAACTGGCGATGGCGCTGGCCAGCGAGCCCACCGTCCTGCTGATGGACGAGCCGACCGCCGGCATGGCGCCTGCCGAACGGCTCGCCCTGATGGCGCTGACGGCGGAGTTGGTGCGCGAGCGCGGCCTCGCCGTGCTGTTCACCGAACATGACATGGACGCCGTCTTCGGCCACGCCACCCGCGTTCTGGTGCTCGACCGTGGCCGGCTGATCGCCGAAGGCTCGCCGGATCAGGTGCGCGCGAACCCTCGCGTGCAATCCGTCTATCTGGGAGGCGAGGCATGAGCGAACCCCTGCTGACGGTGGACGGCCTGCAGGCCTGGTACGGCCGCGCCCATATCCTCGACGGCATCGCGCTGACGGTCGGCCGTGGCGAGGTGGTGGCGCTGATGGGCCGCAACGGCGCCGGCAAGACCACCACGCTGAAGGCGATCATGGGGCTGGTGGAGCGCCGCGCCGCGAGCCTGCGCTTCGACGGACGCGACCTGTCCGCCCTGCCCGCCCACCGCATCGCCCGTCTCGGCGTCGGCTATGTGCCGGAGGACCGCCGCATCTTTGCCGACCTGACGGTGGAGGAGAATCTGGAGGTCGGCCGCCAGCCGCACCGCCCAGGCGCCCCGGCCTGGACGCCGGAGAGGCTGTTCGCCCTGTTCCCCAACCTCGCGGAGATGCGCGGCCGCCGCGGCACCCGGATGAGCGGCGGCGAGCAGCAGATGCTGACGCTGGCCCGCACCCTGATGGGCAACCCGTCGCTGCTTCTGCTCGACGAACCGTCGGAAGGACTGGCGCCGCTGATCGTGAAGCAGATGGCCGACGCGGTGCGGCGCCTGAAGGCGGAGGGGCTGTCGGTGTTGCTGTCCGAACAGAGCCTGTCCTTCGCCTCCGCGGTCGCCGACCGTGCCTGCGTCATCGAAACCGGCCGCCTGCGCTGGACCGGCACGATGGCAGAGTTGATGGCCGATGACGGGGTAAGGGCGGCGTATCTGGCGGTGTGACCGCCCCTCCCCCGCAGCTCACTGCCCGGCGACGCTGAGGTCCATCACCGACTTCGGGTCCAGCGTCTTGTCGACTTGGCCCTCGGACTGCCAGAACTTCACCTGATTGACGATGTCGTCCACCAGCAGGCGGGCCTGCGGGTCGACATAGGGCAGGCCGGCGGCGACGATTTCCGGCTTCTGCTTGGTGGCGTCGGCGATGATGGTCAGCAACTCGTCATAGCCGGGCCCCTTCACCAACTGGCCCGAGGCGTCCTTGCCGTTGAAGGCGGCATGGTATTCGGCCAGCGCGGTCTTGTAGGCGCGCATGAACTTCTCCACCAGCGGGCGGCGGTCCTTCATCGTCTTCGGCGCGGTGAACAGGGCGCCGAGCTGCCAGGGCGTCTCGTCGCCGACCCAGCCCAGGATCTTGCCGGCGCCGTCGGCCACCAGCTGCCGCGAGACGGTGGACGGCGCGATGACGGCGTCGACCTGCCCACCCTTGAAGGCGGCGACCATCTTCGGCACATCCTGCAACGGCACCATGGTCACGTCCTTGACCGTGAAGCCGTGCTTCTGCGCAAGCAGCCCGATCATGTAGTGGAAGGTCGAGCCGACCGTGGTGATGGCGATCCGCTTTCCCTTCAGGTCGGCCGGCGCCTTCAGCCCGGCGTCATAGGCGGCGTTGGTCGCCACATAGGCGCTCAGCGGGAAGCCCGGCTCGTCGCGGCTCTGCGCGGCGATGATGGTGACCGCCCCCTTGGAGGCGAGGTTGTAGAAGCCGGCGGTCAGGCCGGTCACGCCGAAATCGGCATCGCCCGAGGTCACCGCGACCGGCACCTGCTGGGCCGAGGTGAACATCTTCAACTCGACGTCCAACCCTTCCTTCTCGAAATAGCCCTTGGCCTTGGCGATGAAGATCGGCCCGGAGGAGGACAGCGCCAGCACGCCGACCGTCGCTTTCTCCAGCGGCTGCGCCAGCGCGGCGGACATCAGGGTGCCGGCGGCGAAAGCCGCGCCGGCGGTGGCGAGCAGGGCGCGCCGGGTGAGGCGGGCCACGGTCATGGCGGCGGTCATGGACGCAAATCCTCCCGATGGATGGTTCAAGTTTCTTGGAATGAGATGGTCAGCGCCAGTTCAGCAGGCGCCGCTCCAGCTGCGACAGCACGGTGCCGATGGCGAGCCCCAGCAGCGACAGGACCAGCACGCCGGCCAGCAGCGTGTCTGTCTGCATCAGGTTGCCGGCCATCAGCACGAAGGCGCCGATGCCGTATTCCGCGCCGATCATCTCCGCCGCCACCACCAGGATCAGCGCGATGGACGCGGTGATGCGGAAGCCGGCCAGGATGCCCGGCAGGGCGCCCGGCAGGACGATGGAGCGCAGGATCGACCGCCAGGGCAGGCCGAAGCTCTGCGCCATGCGGATCAGGTTGCGCGGCACCTGGTCGATGGCGCTGTAGGTGGCGATGACGGTGGGGAAGAAGACGCCGAAGCCGATGGTGGCGAATTTCGACGGCTCGCCGATGCCGAACCACAGGATGAACAGCGGCAGCAACGCGATCTTCGGGATCGGGAAGAAGGCCGACACCAGCGGCACGCCGACCGCGCGGGCGGTGGAGAAGATGCCCATGGCGAAGCCGACCAGCATGCCGCCCAGTGTGCCCAGCACCCAGCCGACGGCGATGCGCGCCAGCGACGCCTTCAGGTTCAGCCACAGCGATCCGTCCGAAACCATGCCGGCCAGCGCACGGCCGACCGCGCTCGGCGGCGGCAGGAACAGCGGGCTGGCGAGGCCGAGGCGGCTTGCTCCCTCCCAAACCGCAATCAGCAGGGCGAAGGCCGCCAGCGCCGCCCAGGGATGGCGTTTCACAGTGAAGCCGCCGCCGCGGAAGCGGACGGGCTGGCCGATCGCAGGTGTGACGGGCGCAGGCGTGACGGGTGCAGCGGTCGGGTTCAGGCTGTCAGGCACGGGCGATCTCCCGGTCGGCCATCTGGGCTTCGGCCTTCATCAGGTGCCACAGCCGGTCGCGCACTTCGGCCAGATGGGCCTGGGCCGACGGCTCCTGCCGGCGCTCCCGCGGCTCCTCGATGGTGACCAGTTCGCGGATGCGGCCGGGGCGGCGGCTCAGCACGCAGACACGGTCGGCCAGCCGCAGCGCCTCGTCCAGATTATGGGTGACGTAGAGGGCGGTGGTCTTCTCCCGCCGCCA
Source organism: Azospirillum sp. INR13 (assembly GCF_015390205.1). Lineage (NCBI taxonomy): Bacteria > Pseudomonadati > Pseudomonadota > Alphaproteobacteria > Rhodospirillales > Azospirillaceae > Azospirillum > Azospirillum sp. INR13. The sequence continues at coordinate 2,963 of NZ_VUOI01000019.1, read as the reverse complement.
AAGCTCCAGGAAATCGTCCATCAGCAGCTCGCGCGTCTGGGCGTCGAGCGCCGACAGCGGCTCGTCCAGCAGCAGCATGGCCGGGCGGACCGCCAGCGCGCGGGCGATGCCGACCCGCTGGCGCATGCCGCCGGACAGCTGCTTGGGCAGGGCCTTGCGGAACTCCCACAGCCCCATGCGGCGCAGGCCGCTGTCGATCCGCTCCTGCCGCTCGGCGGATGAAAGCGGGTGATGCTCCAGCACCAGGGCGACGTTGTCCTCCACATTGCGCCAAGGCAGCAGGGCGAAATCCTGGAAGATGAAGGTGATGGGGTTCAGGCAGCCGTCCGGCACCTCCCCCTCCACCCGGACGGAACCGGAGGTCGGGGCGACGATGCCGCCGGCGATGCCGAGCAGGGTCGATTTCCCGCAGCCGCTGGGGCCGATCACGGCCAGGATTTCGCCCTCCGCCAGCGTCAGGTCGATGCCGTCGAGGACGGTCAGATCGTCATAGCGGTGGGTCAGATCGGAAACGAGAAGCCTCATCGCGCCCTTTTGTGCCTGCACCTTTGTCGGTGGGGTCCGACTGTTCGTCGGGCCTGCCACTATAGCGCGGCGTTCCGGCGGCGGAGAGGAGAAAGGCACCCCGCATTCCAGCCATACGGCAGTATGGCCTTGGCCGGAAGGCGTCAAGACGCTGTCGGCTTCGCGACAGTCCTCGTCAGGCGATTCCGCTGACCGGGCCGCTGTCGGCCGGCCCACCGCTTACCGGCAGATCCAGCGCCCGCAACGCCGCGGCACAGCGGCCGACCGCGGCCTCCGCCAGCGCATGGCGCTCGCCGAGCCCCGCCTCGTCCACCTCGTCGGGGGTCATCGCCTGCAACAGGACGCGCAAGGTGCGGACATAGGTGCGCAGGAGCGTGGCCTCCTCGGCATGGTCGCCCAGCAGCCCCGCTTGGCCGGCGGTGCACAACGCCGCCAGTTCGCCGTCCAGCGACACCGCAGCCATTTCGATTGCCAGAAGTGCCCGCGTCAGGCGGACATGCTTGAGAACGACGATGTCGGCCATGCCCACCTCCCCTGCCAGCCGGAATGGCGGGACGAAAGCAATGGCCGTGCCAGCGGGGTTGCGCAGGGCCGGTCAGCGCCGCCGCATCGACGGATGCCAGGCCGTCGTCGCCCGTTCCAGCAACGCCAAGCCGCCATACAGGCCGGAACCGGTCAGCGCCGCCACGGCGATGGTGGCCCAGACGATGTCGAGGTTCATCCGTGCCACCTCGGTGGAGATGCGGAAACCCATGCCGACCACCGGCGTGCCGAAGAACTCCGCCACGATGGCGCCGATCAGCGCCAGGGTGGAGTTGATCTTCAAGCCGTTGAACAGGAAGGGAAGCGCGTTCGGCAGACGCAGCTTGACCAGCGTGCGGCCATAGCCGGCGCCGTAGGAACGCATCAGGTCGAGTTGGATGCTTTCCGAGTTGCCAAGGCCCGCCAGCGTGTTGATCATCATCGGGAAGAAGGTCATGACGACGATGACCGCCGCCTTCGACTGCCAGTCGAACCCGAACCACATGACCATGATCGGCGCGATGCCCACCACCGGAATGGCGCTGGCGAGATTGCCGAGCGGCAGAAGCCCGCGGGCAAGAAAGGGCACGCGGTCGGCAAGGATTGCCACCAGGAAGCCGGCGCTGCAGCCCATCACATAGCCGCGCAGGACGGAGGTCAGCACCGTCTGGCGGAAATCGTCCCACAGCACCGGCGCGTTTGGCCGCCAGCGCCGACGCGATGCGGCTGGGCGGCGGCAGCAGGATCGCCGGCACCTGGAAGCCGCGCACCAGCACCTCCCACCCCACCAGCAGGCCAAGTCCGAACAGGCCGGGGACGATGACCGAACGTATCCAGCCCGGCACCCCGGCCAACACCCCCATCACCCGCCACAGCAGCAGCGTCGCCGCAACCAGGAACAGCCACAGCCCCCAGCGGCCGACAGGTCCATCCCCTCGTTCAGCAGATGCAGCGGCAGCAGCCAGGCCAGCGCCACGCCGCCCAACTCCACCCAGGCGCCCCAGACCCGTTTCGGCGCGGACCGGCCGGCGACGACCGCCAGCACCACCCCGATCAGGAACAGCGGCGCCAGCGTCCCGCCCGTCATCCCGCCGAACCAGCCGACAGGAGCACCGCCCAGCGCACCCACCGGCAGGGCGAGTGCGGCCAGTGTCAATACGGCTATGGCGACCAGCCCCCAATCGGCAGCCGTGCGCAGGCTGGTGCGGTAGGGATTGGCGGAGAGAGCGCTCATCGCACCCCCGCCCGGCCCAGCAGGACCAGCTCAAGCCCGCGCACCACGGCGATCAGCGCCACCGACAGCAGCGAGGCCATGATCAGCGCCGCCCAGATCTGCACGGTCTGGCCGTAATAGGATCCCGACAGCAGCCGTGCCCCCAACCCGGCCTGCCCGCCGGTGGGCAGCTCGCCGACGATGGCGCCGACCACGCTGATGGCGACCGACACCTTGAGGCTGGCGAACAGGAACGGCATGGAAGCCGGCAGCCGCAACGACCAGAAGGCGCGCATCCCGTTGGCCGAATAGGTCCGCATCAGGTCGAGCCACAGCGGATCGGCGGAGCGCAGCCCCTTCACCATGCCCACCGTGATCGGGAAGAAGCAGAGATACATGCAGATCACCGCCTTCGGCAGCAGCCCGGTCAGCCCGATGTTGCCGAGGATGACGACGATCATCGGTGCGATGGCCAGGATCGGTATGGTCTGCGATGCGATCACCCAGGGCAGCAGGCTGGCCTCCAGCGTCCGGGTATAGACGATGCCGGCGGCCAGCAGGATGCCCAGCGCCAACCCCATCGCCAGCCCGGTCAGCGCCGCTTCCGCCGTCACCCAGGTGTGGAACAGCAGGTTGCGCGGGCTGGTGGGCGCATAGCCGGTCAGGGAGTTCCACAGCTCCGCCACCACCTGTCCGGGGTGGG